>JAITAC010000073.1 GCA_031284345.1 Holosporaceae bacterium
AGGTGCGGCCGCCGCTGGCGGCGCTGCCGCCGCCGCAGGTGCCCCTGCTGCCGGCGGTCCTGCAGCTGCCGGCGGTCCTGCTGCCGCTGGAGGTACTCCTGCCGCCGCCGCCGCCGCCGCTGCTGCTGCTGCCGCTGCTGGAGGTGCTGCCGCAGCCGGAGGTGCTCCTGCTGCCGCTGCCGGAGGTACTCCTGCCGCCGCCGCCGCTGCTGCTGCCGCTGCCGCTGCTGGAGGTGCTGCCGCTGCTGGAGGTGCTGCCGCCGCCGGAGGTGCCCCTGCTGCCGGAGGTACTTCTGCTGCCGGAGGTACTGCTGCCGCTGGAGGTACTCCTGCCGCCGCCGCCGCCGCTGCTGCTGCCGCTGCCGCCGGAGGTGCTGCCGCCGCAGATTCAAATAAAGATGACAGCAAACTAAAAGAAAGAGATACAAACAATAGCGCTGGCAGTGGAGAAAAACACGAGAAAAAAATGAAAGTAAGAAAATAAGAGATGCATTCTTGCCACCCAACTGATTCCGAAATCCATTGAAACAGAGCTTCGTTTCCCGGTTTTATAAGTTTCGGTGGTGTATTTTTAAACCCCGTGGCCGCAACACAGATTCCTACACATGTCATAGTATCAAAAATGCCTTTGAAAATCATTGATTTATAAAGTTTTCTTGCCATTGGCGAAAATTTTGCATTTTTCCGATAAAATGATAGTCGGTGGAAAAGGTGTCGGCGCACAACTAGAGGGATAAATGTGTGAAATAAGCTTTCGCATCAGGACGCCCCAGAATCCGTTGGGTGGCAAGGCGAATTAACGGATTCTTGGGATAGTTTGATGCCATGATGTGTGTGGGAAATCCGTGCCGCACGCCACATGGGGGACTATAAATACAATAAGACATAGAAAATTGACCTCAAAATCAAGGCCTGCCGCAATCCGTCGGGCGATCAGATAACGCAGTACAAAAATATGTGGCTTATACATAATACGGTATAGACATTTATTAAACAAAAGAGTAAAATTCTCACGTTAAGATATTATAAATGGCATGTTGTATCATAAATTAAGTAACCAATGATCTGGACATGGAAATGATGATAAAAGAAGTTAATTTGGAAAGCGAAAAGTCTTTTGGAGAAGTTCTGGACAGGATGAAATACTCCCTCGCTTCTAATGACGAGAAAGATATTCCCGGATACTTCCCAACCCCTCTGCAGGATTTAGATCCACAGGACTTCGCTTAAATTTTGGGCCGTAAAATTATTCGTCTGGAACAATCGCAAGTTTTGCAGTGCTTGTCCAGAGAATGGCTGTTTTTATGTTTTTATTCGGATACATCGTTCCAACTGCATTTTTGTAAAATAATAACTGCTTCCGGTAATTGGTAGGAATTTCTTTCTTTAGAGAGCCTGTTTTAAAATCTATTATCCAAATTTCGTTCGGCTCTGGAAACGCGATTTTGTCGATTCTGCCTTCTTGTCCATCATGGAAAAAAGGTACCTCTGTAAGAGAGCTTTTGTTAAAAATAAAATCATATTCCGACATAGCTAACAGCCGTTGAACTTCTGCTTTCGCATTGTTTTTGAGGTCATTGGCCAGTTCAAATTTACTCAGCAGATGATCAGAAAACGTCTCAAAGACCACCGGGGAATATTTATGGGCTTCCGACAGCAGCAGATGAACGCAATCTCCATAGATAATTTCTATGCTTTTTTCTTCGATTTTTGTTGGTATGACGGACGGCTCTTTTAATTTTTCGAAAAACCAAAACGGAATGGAAATTACGTTGCTGGGCGGAGCGGGGTCCGCATAAGCAGTTGGTGCAAAAACGTACTCCCCAAATACTCTCAGACCATGATCGTGGCGCGCACGAGACGTAAATTTCTTATCAACGGACGCTGTCACAATACTATACCAGCAAGCGTCACTTAGTTTTTTATTTCCGGCGTCTTTTTGTCCGAGAATATAAAGAAAGTCCTCTGCTCTGGTGAGAGCGACGTAGAGCAGTCGTTTGGACTCATCCACATCTAGCAGCGATTGCTCCTGACGCAATTGCTCAACACGCTTCGCCCGCAGAATTTTCCCATCCATATCTTTGGGAAAATCCCAGAGCAGCAATCCATCATTGGTTTTTAAAATCCCATCGCTCTTGGTTTTGGAAAAGTGGCAATCGGCAAGTAGCACAAACGGCGCCTGCAGTCCCTTCGAAGAATGAGCAGTCATCAGTTTGACGGCGTTTTCATTGCCAAACGATTCGCGTTTTATTTCTTTTTCGAAGCACATGAACCACTCCAAAAAACTTTGAAGAGAAGCGGTATTTTTGCTTTCATATTCCGCTACCACGTTGAGAAATTCGTACAGCACTTCGAGACATTTAGAACCAAGTCGAGCAATGAAGCGTTCTCGCAGAGTGTCCGTAAGAGCGGTCATAAAAAAATCACCGACAGACAGCCGAAAAGCGTTGTCCAGATGTTTTTGCAATTGTGGGAGAAGATATTTATCGCAAAAAATATCGTTTTTCAGCAGATAATCCCACAGATGCGCGTTACCTCTCCGGATACAGGCTTCCTGCAGATCTTCTTCCGTCATGCCAACAATCGGAGATTTCATTACTCGAGCGCAGGCAAGATCATCCCACGGGAAAATCGCAAATTCCGCCAATGTCACCAGATCTTCCACAATAAGCTCTTCCTTCAGCAATACTTTGTCGATGCCGGTTACGGGAATATTAAATTCCTTCAGGGCATCGGAGAGGCTTTTCATAATTTTTCGATCCCGGCGCCGAAACAAAATTAAAAAATCCGCCGCCTTGGCCGACCGTCCCCGGGATGGAACCCAAACGCCTTTTGCAATGGCGTCGTTTATGAGTCTCGCCACATGCATCGATAATTTTTTGTCGGCGGTCATGGGTTGATCGCTGGATTTTATAATCTTCCATGTTTTTTCCTCCTCCAACTGATCATTTTCAAATAGATCGATCACTTCTACGAGGCCGTCATCAGCGGATCTGGCGGACTCATGTTCCACATTTGGAAAATGAGCGCAAAAAACATCGTCCACAAAAGAAAGAATATTCCCAGTGCTGCGGTAGGATTTTTTCAGCACCACATCGAAAAATTTTTGGCCATTGCTTTCGGAGCGTTTTTTGAAATACTCGTGCATCTGCTGAAATAATTTAAAATCCGCTCCCTGAAATGAATATATAGACTGTTTTTCATCGCCGACCACAAAAACAGTTTTGGAAGATCCATAATTGCGGAAGAACTCGTCGGTTATGATTTTTATGATCTCCCACTGCGCCGGAGACGTGTCCTGCGCCTCATCGATCAAAACATGATCGACACCGCCGTCGGTTTTGTACAGCACCCATTCCATGTTATGGAGCAAATTCGCCGTAATTGCTATGACGTCATCGAAGTCAATGTAATGATTCTGCTGTTTCCGTGATTTGAATCCATCTATCACCTGTTCGGCAATTGAAAAAAATATCGCATTGACTTTGGCGGATACGCGTTTTTTCTTTTCCTCCAAAAACTCCTGAGCCTGCTGCACAATTTTTTGTAGGCGATGGGGAAAATCTGGATGACGTTTGGCTATATCCTGCGTACATAATTTATCGCGCACTGTTAATTCCTGCGTAAAAATAGCGTCGAGAAAATCAGTTGTAGAATTTTTTGCGCTTTTTTTAAAATTCTCTGCTTTTGCAATATCCGTTGATTTTCCAGTAGATAAAATTTCCGCCAGTTCTCCAAAAATTTTCGCATATTGATCGGAGAAAATTTTATTTAGCAGGGAAATGTCCAACTCTCTAAAATTTAAAGTAAGATCTTCCGGGGGCACTTCGAAAAAATCAGCGTATAATTTAGGGAAATTTCCCATTTTCCAATTTTGCTTCGTTATGGAGGCGATATTTTGTTCAATAACCCCAAACACATTATTCGTGTAATCCGACAGCAATTCCAGCAGCGGATGATTTTTTTTATCCCGCAGTACGGTAGCTCGGACTTCGCTCAGCATTTGTTGACGTTGATGGTCATCGCATAATTTTACGCCGGGCAGTAATCCGGTTTCGATGGGAAATTTTTCAATAATATCCAGACAGAAGCTATGAATGGTTTTTATTTGCACCCACTCGGAGGAGTTTAAACTTTTTTCGTGGAGGGATTTGGCGATGGGAAAAAAAATTTCGCTAAACCCCATATTTTCCAGCTCATTTTTCAGACGATTATCCGGCATATGGTGGAGATCGTAAAGATATTTTCCGAGACGTCCAAGCATTTCTGCGGCGGCGGCTCGGGTATAGGTCAGGCAGAGGATTTTATGAGGAGCAACGCCGTTCAGCAGCAGAGCCAATAGGCGATCGATCAGACTTTTAGTTTTTCCGGTACCAGCTGACGCCGAGATCCACAATGAGGCTGTTATGTCCATTACGGGGTTCAGGATTTTTGCGGTGACCGACATGGAATCACCAGCAAGTGAGGATTCCGCCGGCTTCTAACTCGGTGAGAACGGCGGAGCAATCGCATTTTCCCACCGTCACCACCGACGCTGGCGAAGATAAAATTTTATCCATCATATTTTTTACATCATCAATGGTTACGGCATTTATTTGTTCAAGGATTTCCTTTTGTGACAATGGACGACCGAATATTCTCGTTTGATGAGCGATTTGTTCGCAGGACGTGGTATTATTTTCGGCTGCCATCAAAAGATTGGCTTTGAATTGTGCTTTGGTAATTTTAAATTCCTTTTGCGAAATATTATGTCTCATGTTGTTCATTACGTTGGTCACCACTTTTGATAACTCTGCCAAGTTATCTGCGGTTGTAGCGGAATACACTCCGCATAGGCCGTTTCTTTTGTAGGAAGATGAAAACGAATAGATGGAATAGCAAAGTCCTCTTTTTTCCCGAACTTCCTGAAACAGCCGAGAGGACATTCCGCCTCCCAGAATCGAACTTGATATGGCCATGATATAGTAGTCAGAATTGATGTTGCCAACGCCGTTAAATCCGATGATGGCGTGCACTTGCTCCAGATCTCTTACGTCGGAAAATGAGCCGCTCCGATATTCGTACTTGGCGTCATGCACCGGAGAGATGTCCGTTTTGAATGCACATAGATTTTCCTGCGCCATATCCAAAAGCGCGTCGTGAGACACATTTCCGGCGGCGGCAAATATAATATTGTCGGCGTTATAGTGGGTGGATCTGTAGGCATGCAAATCGTCTCTGTTAATTCGCGATATTACATCTTCTAATCCAATAATGGGAAACCCCAAGGACTGATCCTGAAAGCATATGTTTTGGAAATAATCAAAAATAATGTCGTCCGGCGTATCTTTTACCTGATACAGTTCCTGCAATATGACTTTTCTTTCTTTTTCTAGTTCATCCGTAGCAAATGTCGGATTTTGCAAAATATCCGACAGGATGGACAGAGCCGTTTGAACGTCATCTCGCAGCACTTTTGCGTAATAGGCGGTAACTTCCTTCGAAGTGTAGGCGTTCATATATCCCCCCACCGATTCTATTTCCTCGGCAATGTCTAGGGCTGTTCTGGAGGTGGTTCCCTTAAACGCCATATGCTCAAGAAAATGCGATATACCATTGTTGGATTTATCTTCGCACAATCCTCCGGCCCCGATCCAATAGCCGATGGCAATGCTATCGAAGCCTTCTATGTTTTTGGTCACGACTCTAATTCCATTATCGAGCGTTGTGGATTTTACAGTATTCACCCCATATTCTCCCATTATTTTTCTATTTTTCAGATATGCGTTGGGATTTTACATCATGTTGATCGGAGATGATAGCTTTTGCATGAATTTTAGTTGATGCCGATTTGGATTGTAAAATATTTTTTCGCCGTGCAATATCTTCGAAAAAACGACGCCGATCTGTGGCATGGTCTTTTGTGGTTTTGGCCGCCATCAGCTTCCCATGTGCTTGCAAAAGATTATGGGTGGCGCTCGATTTCGGAGTACATTTGGCAATTAAAATGGCTTTTCGGCGAGCGGATAATTTTTCAAATCCAGCTTTTAGCAATAGGGCCACGGCCTGATCTCTCTGGCGCGCGCTTTTTCCACCGAAAAACACTGCGATCAATCTATCGCGCCCTTTTTTAGCGGAGACGGCGGTGTTATAGCCGGATGCGTTAATAAATCCGGTTTTTATTCCATCTACCACTATTCCATCTTTGGCTCCCAGAAGAGTATTATGATTTTTGTAAATATGTTTTTTAAATGCGAAACTTTTGGTGGAGAAAAACCGATAATAGGAAGGATATTCCACCAGCAACGCTCGGGAGAGTTTGGCTATGTCTCGGGCAGTGGTCAATTGCTGCGGATCTTTCCAGCCGGACGGATTCAGAAATCGTGTTGACGTCATGCGCAGACGTTTGGCTTCAGTGTTCATCATGTCCACGAAACGTGGCAGCGATCCTCCGGCAAGATGCTCCGCCAGCGCAACGGATACATCGTTCGCCGACTTTGTCACCATAGCTAAAATTGCATCGTGAACACTAATAGAATCACCGCATTTCAGTCCTAGCCTACAGGGTGCTTGAGACGCCGCATTCGCTGAAATTTTAATCATGCTGTCCAGACGAATTATTTTTTGCTTCAGTTGCTGAAATGCAATTAGCAACGTCATCATTTTAGCAATGGAAGCCGGCTGCGTTTTGGCGTCGATGTTGTTGGAATATAAAATGCCGCCGGTTCTGGCATTCACTATGAGAGCAGCGCTTAGCGGAACTGAATCTCCACCATACGAATGACCAAACATAACCAACAACGAGGCTAACAAACGCCGACGCAAAATCCACCACCAAATATTTATGGATTTATAAATCCTAAAGATCAACTAGGAAGTTTTTAGTCCAAATCCCTGATAACGATTCTTAAATTTTGCGACTTGTCCACCGGTATCCACCAGCTGTCTTACGCCTGTCCAGGCCGGGTGAGACTTGGAATCGATGTCCAGTTTCATGGTATCGCCTTCTTTTCCCCAGGTAGATTTAGTTTTAAAAGCAAAACCATCGGTCATTATGACGTTAATTTCATGATAATTGGGATGAATGTTTTTTTTCATAAATAATTCCTCTAGCTAGTAAGTGCATAGTACATAAATTATTCGCAAACCTCAAGGGGTTTTACCCAGTGCAGCCTCATGAAAAAAACTTTTTTAAAGTATAGAAAAGAGAGAAGATCTTCATATTAAATTGGAGGTTGATATGAGGAAGGAATCGTTAGAAATTTTTTTAGATAATTTTAGTGTTTTAGCGATCCGCGATATTCTCGCAATCGTTTGTACAGTATGGCGGAGATCTTATACCAGGTCCCATCTCTGATTTGCCATTGCCGACTGGGCAGCGACTGGTACAAAGTTCATCCCAGAAGAAATTTGGATATTTAACAATGGGATCTGGTAT
>JAITAC010000078.1 GCA_031284345.1 Holosporaceae bacterium
AACTCGGCGAGGAGGAGTGGGAAGAAGAAAATTGTAAACATAACAACTCCTGTAACACGTGGCTTTCCACCATCCCAGTAGCGCGCGGCATAGATTTCTAATATAGCCACTCCGCTGGCGCACGGCTCTCACACCTTCTATAATGTGTGGCTTTCCATCATCCCGTGGCGCGCGGCACAGATTCCTACATATATCATGGTAGCAAAAATGTCTTAAAAATTCGTTAATTTATAAAATTTTTTCGTCGTTAACGAAAATTTTACATTTCTCTGCTATTATGGTAATTGGTGGAAAGGGTGCCAGCGCACGCCCTGTCCAGCCGTACATGCGCATATATTGTCTCGTGACTGACTAATACCAGATCCCATTTTGAATTATCCAAAAAACTTGCGGAACGCATACTGTACCAGTCGCTGCCCCGTCGACAACGGCAAATCAGAGATGGGATCTGGCATAATACCATATCCCATTTTGAATTATCCAAAAAACTTGCGGAACGCATACTGTACCAGTCGCTGCCCAGTCGGCAATGGCAAATCAGAGATGGGATCTGGTATAATACCACGTTCATGTTTAGCAGTTCAAATAGCATCGTTGATTTAGAGGCAGCACAGAGCACCTATTGAACAATTTGTAATTGAATTTGCTATAAAATCCCACGACGTTTAAGGAGACCGGAGATTTGATCTGGACTCCAGTCATCCCTTCAACCTTTCGGTACCAGACACTCTGTCTCTCCCTTCATTTTCTTCGGAATTCTGCTCGCCGCAGATCTTCGATACTCAACTATGAGGATACAGATACCCCGATCTCAACTTATATCCATGTTGCTATTCAAACTTGAAGAAGCGTTACGCTGTCCGTTAAGCAGCTCGCCTGTGTTTTCTCTTCCAGGCCGTATGCTTTCTTTTGTACTTTATTCCCAAGTGATTCAGCCTAGAATGCACCGAAGATGGCCTGCAATCGAAGTGCTCTGCTATTTCTCTGAGACACGCGTGCGGATGACTCTTCACATATTGCCGCAATTCTTCCTCTTTTAATTTTACCGCTCCACGCGTTGACGACTTTGGCTTCAGACTACCGGTATCTTTTCGCAGTTTAATCCAATTCCAAACTGTTTTATTACTTATGTTAAATAATCTTGCTACGTAAGACTGAGAGTAATACTTATCTATGTACTCCATAACTTTCTCTCTTAGATCCTCTGAATATATCACTTGCACACCCTATCTTAGATATAGGGAATAGCATACGATAAATGCATCATTTGCGCAATCGCAAGTTGTTTAAAATATTAAAATAACCATACATCTACAACCTGTGGTTTTGACGCAATCTGCAAAAAAAAACATATGCTTATTCGCAATGAGAATCCGGATAAATCTGCCTGAAAATTCAGCATTGTTGCGTATAGAAATCCCGTTTCTCATGTGGAATAGGCGGAGATAATAGCAAAAAAGAAGGAAAAGTCTTTGTGGTTGCTCACCACCATACGGATTCTGATATACATTTATTTGGAGATCTGTTTTCTATCTGAAATATTTTAGTAGATCGACATAATTAGCTAATACCAGATCCCATTTTGAATTATCCAAAAAACTTGCGGAATGCGTGCTGTATCAGTCGCTGTCCAGTCGACAATGGCAAATCATAGATGGGATCTGCTATAATATGTTGATATTAAAGACAGAAAGAAGCTGTGCTGCACCTTTGCCATCAAGCAAGTTGGGAAGATTTCATTGTATCAACATCTCTCTCTGGCGCGTGGCATGCATTTTTCCACACAATATTCGTCCGTCTCATGCCTCTTTGAACTTGGACAATCGAACATATTTCTGGATTTTCATAAAAGCGATGTTATCTATTTGCCTTATTCTTTCAGCAGATAGGTTCATTCCCTTGGCAATTTCCCTCAGCGTTTTGGGAGGAGTATGCAGGCGATAGGCACAAACTACATCATATTCTTTTTTGGAAAGCGTGTTCAGAGCCTCGTGGAGAATTTTTTTGCGGTACTCGTATTCCTGTTTTTCCAATACTATATTTTCCTGAGAAGATTTGTGATCCGCAATAAAATCTTGGAATGAAGAGTCACCATCCTCTCCGACAGCAATATTTGTGGAAAAATCTTTTTTAGTGAATCTATTTTCCGATATTAGAACTTCTTCTTTGCTGACTTTTAATTTATCTGCAATAAGATTGGCGTTTTCTTCGGACAACGTATCAATGCCGAGGGCGTTTTTTGTTTTTCTCAGACTAAAAAAAAGTTTTCTATTATTTTTTGTAGCTCCTAGCTTCACGATGGACCACGAATTGTAGATGAAATCCTGGATTTTTGCTTTTATCCACCAGACGGCGTAGGTAGAAAATCGGTATCCGATACTGGGATCAAAGTGCTGCAAGGCGCACATTATGCCTATATTTCCTTCGGATATCAGATCCGCTTTCGGGAGGCCATAGCCGGAATATCCATGTGCGATTTTTATTACCAGCCGCAGATGACTTTTGATTATTTTATCCAACGCAGATTTATCGCCGTTTTCTTTCCATTTGGTTGCCAATTCAAATTCTTCGTCATTTTCCAGAGTTGGGAACTTTTTGATTTCAGATACGTAGGCTGATAAAGCCTCATCATTATAGAAAGATTTGAATTTTTCTGCCATTTTTATAACCACTACAACAAAACAGGTCGCATTCTGATTTTTTCGCGAGAGTTTTAATATAGCAGACTACAGGTCTATTTGAAAAGATGGTTTTTGGAAACCCACGGAGCTGACTTATGATTTTTATTGAGAAAGCAATCACCGCGCCAAGTGATGCGTCATAGTTATGGACTGATGCGCTTAAATATCAATAACCATGTTCGATAATAATTTTCCGCCTCCGGAGGATCTTAAACTCGAGGATCAAAATTTGGCAAAAAATTAACAAACAAACATGGTTAAATAGTTAATAAATATATTCGTTTTTCGTTCAATTTTTTTTTACCATTACGACACGAGAGTCTTCGAAAAAAAATCTCGAATCTCAACAGTCTCTTGCAATGGTTTCTGTTTATCAAAAAAATCCTTTAGCTTCTTCAAAAGACCGACAGATTGTCAATATTTTATCGAATCCGCTCATTTTGAAGACAGAATGTATTTTATCCGGCATATCCGTAAGCACCAAGGCACCATTTAAGGATGTTATTTTTTTTCCTAGCATGAGCACGACCCGCAAACCGGCGCTGGATATGTAATCTATTTCACAAAAGCGTATGGCGATTTTTTTATTGGCGTTGGCGGCGGCCATTACCGCATCTTCGAAGGCTTTTGCGGTTCCCGTATCCACTCTTCCTGACGGTGTTATTACTGTTACGTCGTCAATACTTGTTGATTTTACTTCCATATTTTTTCTCCTTTTTATTTTACATTAGAACCTTTATAGACAGCTGATTTTTATCCTCCACTCTTGCATATTCGATAGTTTCAGATAATTGTTTGACCAAGCTTATGCCCAATCCTCCTATAGGACGCTCATCCAGAGGAGAGTCCACATCGGGACTAGGACACGACAACGGATTAAACGGAATCCCACCATCCGTTAGACATATGCACACTCGATTGTCGCATTTTTCTATTGTTAATGAAAAAGTATGTTCTCCACCGCCAGGATAGGCGTAGCTAATAATATTGGTAACTAATTCATCAACTATGAGAGCTATGTTATGATGTTTTTCATCGACAATATTTTGTTCTTGGCAAAAGCTGTCAATTTTATTACAGATCATATCCATTTCTTTGAAGTCGTTTTTTATTTCGACAAGCATTTTAGATTGCTCCTTTATTATATTTTACGCATAGCGTTGTTATGTCGTCTGACTGAGGGGCACCGTCGGCGAATTTCCGAATTGACTTGATTATTTCCCCTGTTATGGTACGGGGAGATGCGCTGGTGTATGTTTCCAGCACTTTTGCGAAACGTTCAAAATCATATTCTTCGCCTTTTGGGTTGGCAGCCTCCGTAACGCCGTCCGTATAAAGAACAAATGTTTCTTCCGGAGCAAATACATGTATATGGTCGACAAATTCCACTTCGTCGAATATTCCCAGGGCCATGCCGGAATCGCACTCCAGGAATTCAGGGACCATACCTGGTCGCATCACTGCTATTGGCAGGTGTCCGGCATTGGTGTAGATGATTTCGTGCCTTTTGGTATCGATGACGCCGTACATGGCGGTGACAAACATAGTGGTGACGTTCTCCTGACATATCATGATGTTCACGTTTTTAAAACATTCTGCCGGAGATTCGTATACACGGGAAAACGATTTTATGAGAGTTTTTGCGATGGTGGCAAACATTGCCGCCGAAATATTTTTTCCGGACACATCAGCCATAACGACTCCCAATTTTGTGTCGTTCAGCCAGAAATAATCGTAGAAATCGCCTCCGACCTCTGCGGCGGGAGTAGTATCCGCAAACAGATCGATGCATCCTTTTTGCACAACATTTCCCGGCAGAATACTTCTCTGCAATTTGGCGGACACGTCCAGCTCATCGGAAATTGCTGATAATTTTTTTTTAGTTGCCTCGGCTTGTTTTAGTCCGGCAACGACGTTGGCGGTTTTTTCGAGGGTATCGGACAGATCCGTGAAATCGATGGGTTTTATGACAAAGTCGTGGGCGCCGCCCCGCATAACTGCTCTCAAAGTATTTATGTCTCCGTAAGCGGAAATGACCACGGATCTCATCAGCGGACGTTCCATTTTCAAATGATTTATGAGACTTATGCCGTCCATACCATCGACATTGATATCCGAGAGAAAAATATCGAAATCGTTATCGTGCAGCTGTTCCTGCACCTGTTCCAGACAAGTTGCAAAAGAAAATGTATATATGTCTTCTGCTATCTGATGACGGAATTTTTGTGTAAACAAGTCCTGTGTATCATACTCGTCATCCAGAACTAGTATTTTAGCTCGCATTGTCACTTAACATTTCCTCAAAAAGCGCCTATGATCTCATATAATTGCATGAAAAGGTTAATCAATTATGACTATTTCCAAAAATCTCCGAGAAATCGTACTCGATACGGAAACAACCGGGCTAAGCCACGTCAACGGTGATAGAATCGTTGACGTCGCTTGTGTGGAGCTGATAAATCATATTCCAACGGGAAATACCTACCAGGTGTACATCAATCCCGAAAGAGAAATGCAGCAGGAAGCCGTTGCCATCAGTGGCATAACAAACAAATTTCTGGTGGGAAAGCCTTTGTTCCATGAAATAGTAGATGATTTTCTCGAGTTCATTCAGGACAGCGCTCTTGTTATTCATAACGCAAAGTTCGACATTGGATTTTTGAACAGCGAGATGGCGCGTTTAGATAAACCACAGTTTAGCATGAAAAATACCATCGACACACTGGAAATGGCACGCAAAAAATTTCCCGGATCGCCGGCCAGCCTAGACGCCCTCTGTAAACGATTCGAAATAGATACGTCAGCCCGCACAAAACACGGCGCATTGATCGATTGCTTTCTGCTGGCAGAAGTCTACATAAATCTCCTGGGAGGACGCCAAAGTGATTTATCATTCCACAACGATAATCCTGCGGCCGGCGCTTTGGCCGGCGTAAAAAAAACAAAAGCCAGGCATGTTAAAAGGTATTTTGCCGTATCTGAAAATGAAAAAACCAGCCATGAAGAATTTCTCAAAACAATCCATAATCCCATCTGGAAGCAATAATTTAGCTGTTGAGAAGGCGTTGCGTGGCGAGATATTTTTTGCAAAAATTCCAATATATCCAGTTTTTTTCGCGAAAGGATTATTTATTTTGGCCAGAATTTTAGGCATCGATCCCGGACTGCACAGAACCGGATGGGGAATCGTGGACTATGACGGATTTCATCTGAAATATGTAGCTCATGGAGTCATCATCTCGGATTCCGCAGATAAAATCGAAGTGCGTCTGGGATACATATACAAAATGTTGTCGAACGTCATTGAAGAAAACACTCCCACCGAAGTTGGCATCGAGCAGGTTTTTGTCAACAACAATCCGATGTCGTCGCTAAAATTGGGGATGGCACGCGGAGTTGCCATCTGTGTCGCCAGCGTAATGGATCTGGCGGTCACCGAATATACTCCCAATAAAATAAAAAAATCCGTTGTGGGATCTGGACACGCCACAAAAGATCAGGTGTCAATTATGGTTCAAAAATTATTAAATTGTGGTAGTGTAAAACTAGATGCCGCAGATGCACTTGCAATAGCCATTTGTCATGCGCATCATGCTACGCATTATCCAGTAATTACATGAATGAGATAAAAAAATGATTACTCACCTGAAAGGAACAGTTGAAAAAATATCCGATAACTCCATAGTAATAGACGTAAATGGAGTGGGATACGCGGTAATTTGTTCCGCCAGAACCGTGGCCGAAGCAAAAAAAGGAGGACCGATCCTCGTCTTCACCTTGCTAAATGTGCGGGAAGACGCCTGGACTCTGTTCGGATTTATTTCAGAAAAAGAACGATTGTGGTTCAACATGTTGACGTCAGTGCAGGGCGTGGGCGGAAAAGTCGCCATTGCTTTATTATCGACACTCGGAGATGATGACCTCTACAATGCGTTTCTCTCCCAGGATAAAAATATGCTTACCAGAGCAGACGGAGTCGGTCCGAAGCTCGCCACCCGCATTATTTCCGAACTGAAAGACAAGGTTGTGGGAAAAATCGACATTGGCACGCCAACATCGCAGATTTCGCCGGAAGCCGGAGTCCTAAACGACGTAATCTCTGCTCTGGTGAACCTCGGATACCAGAAATCAGATATTTTTCGAGTGGTATCAACATTGCCGACGGAACCCAACGCAAAATTCGACGCTCTGCTGAAGACCGTTTTGGCAAAACTTTCGGCCGGAGTGTCCCATGAATAAAAATGTGAATCTGGAAACCGAGCAGACGGAAAATGAATATGCCGATTATTCGCTGCGTCCCAATAGTCTTCAGGATTTTATTGGACAGGAACAGCTGAAAAATAATTTACGGGTCTTTGTGGATTCCGCCAAAAAACGCAACCGAGCCATGGACCATATTTTATTTTTTGGCCCACCAGGATTGGGAAAAACGACGCTGTCGCATATAATATCGAAGGAGCTGGGAGTGGGATTCAAAGCCACATCTGGTCCGATTTTGGCGAAGGCGGGAGACCTGGCGGCAATTCTGACCAATCTACATGAAAAAGACGTCTTGTTCATAGATGAAATTCACCGCATGAATCGTCTGGTGGAGGAAATATTGTACCCGGCAATGGAAGATTTTCAGCTGGATCTCATGATAGGGGAAGGACCAGCGGCAAGATCCATTCGCATTGATCTGCCGCATTTTACGCTTATAGGAGCCACAACACGATCCGGCATGCTGTCGTCTCCATTGCGAGATAGATTTGGCATACCGCTTCGGCTGGAATTTTATACTCACCGTGAATTGCAGATAATAGTGGCGAAAAACGCACTGCTGCTGGGGATTCAGATATCAAAAGATGGGTCTGAAGAAATAGCGCGCCGATCCCGCGGAACTCCAAGAATTGCCGGCCGACTGCTAAAAAGAGTGCGGGATTTTGCCATAGTAAGTAACGCATCGATAATTGATCGAAAAATCGCAGATATGGCCCTCAAAAACCTAGACGTAGACGAAAAAGGCCTTGACTCAATGGATAGAAAATACCTAAAATGCATACTTGAATTTTATAATGGTGGTCCTGTGGGAGTGGAGACTCTGTCCGCGGTACTTTCCGAAAAACGCGATACCATCGAGGAAGTTATAGAACCGTATATTTTGCAGAGCGGGCTTGTGCAGAGAACCGCGCGCGGCCGCATCCTAACGCCGGAAGGCTATAGATATCTCGGCGTCACTCCAAAACAAAATGAAATTAGAGACCTATTTGAAGGAGATTTTTCATGAACGAACCCATCGTTACGGTAACAAATGTTGCTACTGATATCCATAATCTTTCGCTGCTATCATTATTTCTCCAGGCGTCGTTTACGGTAAAGGTCGTCATTGTGCTGCTGATCGGATGTTCGTTCTGGAGCTGGACCATAATCTTTGCCAAAACATCCATGATGAAAAAATTAAAAAACACCGCTAGAAAATTCGAAGATGCTTTCTGGAATTGTGGATCAATTGAAATATTTTTCGATAATATCGCCAATAGAGTGGACGATCCGTTTGTCAATGTGTTTATTGCCGGCATGAACGAATGGCGCAGAGCAAAAAATAAAAAAACCCCTCTGAATGCAATGTCCGTTCTGGAACGCATAGAAACCATGATGCGGGTCACCATAGGACGAGAAGTCGATTTCCTCGAACGATACATTGGATTCTTAGCCACCGTCGGATCAACGGCGCCGTTTGTGGGATTATTCGGAACCGTATGGGGAATTATGAATAGCTTCGAATCCATCGGATTGGACCAACATCCCAGTCTGACCGCCGTCGCACCAGGAATTGCAGAAGCACTCTTCGCAACTGCACTCGGATTGGTGGTTACCATCCCCGCCGTCGTCGCCTACAATAAAATATCCGGAGAAATTAATCGCTACCAAAATCGATTGGACGCCTTCGTCGATGAATTCTCCACTCTAATTTCCCGCCAAATGGAAGAAGAACAGGGGTAATCTATGGCCATCACCATAAAAAAAAATAGAAGCAAAAGATCTCGCCTCATCCCCATGAGCGACATGAACGTCACTCCCATGATTGACGTTATGCTGGTCCTACTAGTGATATTCATGGTAACGGCTCCTTTTTTGACCGTCGGCGTCAAAGTCAATCTGCCCACCGCCAACGCTCCTAATGTAACCGGCAACGATACCCCCATAGTAGTGCACATCAATAGCGCAGGACAGGTGTTCATCGGCGACGTCGAAGTCACTCGAGACACTCTCACTGATAAACTGCAGGCCATAACCCACGAAAATATCTCGGATGCAAAAATATTCGTGCGCGGAGATCAATCACTACCCTACGGTAATATAATGGAAATTATGGGACACATCAGCAATTCCGGATTTAAAAAAGTCGTCCTCGTAACCGAATTACCAAAAAAACAGGAACGGAAATCAGATGCGTCGCAGAAAAGGTAAATTCTCCATAGCCGGATATGTTATCTGCTCCGTCATGATGCATACCCTGCTGTTTTCGCTCGGTTTCATAACAATTCCAAAAGGAAAAAATAATCTGCTGGTCGACGTCGAAATATCCGGAGAAAGTGGGTTGCCCGATATGGAAAATTATCCGCAAAAACCTGCGGAATTTACAGAATCTATGGAGAATCCGGAACAAAAATTCTCTCCCGATCCATTGCTAGAACCTCAAACTCAACCAACTGAAATTCCTCCGGAAGAAATTCCACTGCAAAACATCATGCCGGCAGACGATCCTCAACTGGAAGAGGCACTCCGGGAACAAATTCCGTCCATAGAAGAAATACCTCCGGAGGATATAAAAAATTACGAAGAGGAAAATAGCATAAAAGAAAAACTACCGGAACAGACTCCCGAAGAAGAAAAACTACCGGAACCGGCTCCCGAAGAAGAGAAACTACCGGAACCGGCTCCCGAAGAAGAAAAAAAACCTGAACCGGCTCCCGAAGAAGAAAAAAAACCTGAACCGGCTCCCGAAGAAGAAAAACTACCGGAACCGACTCCCGAAGAAGAAAAAAAACCTGAACCGGCTCCCGAAGAAGAAAAAAAACCGAAACCGACTCCAGAGAAAGAAAAAAAACCGAAACCGACTCCCGAGAAAGAAAAAAAACCGAAACCAACTCCCGAGAAAGAAAAAAAACCTGAACCGGCTCCCATAAAAGCCAAAAAACCCGTTGAGAAAGTAAAAAAGAAACGCCGGAAAACGATAAAAGATATCGTGGAAAAATCTGTGCGCGACCAATCGGACAGGGAATTTGATAAAATGCTCGGCAACAGCATGACGGATCTACAAAAATCGCGCAGCAAAGGGCAGACTGGACGCGGAGCGGGATCATTTGGCAGTGACGGAGGCGTTAATGAAAGCGACAGTGAGCTTATCATGTCGCAAATTTATCCTCATTGGGCGGTAGCATCCGGCGTAAAAAACGCCGAAAGCATCATAATAGAAATTAATGTGGAACTGCGAGATAATGGGGAAGTTATTCTTTCCAGTATTGAAATATTGGATCAGGAACGATACATGAATGATAGCACATTTCGAGCCGCTGCCGACAGTGCCAAACGAGCGATTTTGCTAGCGAGTCCTCTAAATATACCGAAAAATAAAATTGATTTATTGCGTGAGATCACACTGCGGTTTAATATGAAAAAGGCGTTAAGGAGGTAAAAATGTTAAGAATTTTCAAGAAAGTGTTTCTAGCGTGCGGATTGATAATGGTTTGTTTACCGGCAACGGAAGCGAGTCGAGTAACCATTGACATAACCAAAGGAGTCATGAAGCCCATATCTATTGCACTAAATACCTTTGATGGATCTGGCATTCTGAACGGACAATTTTTGGAGGTTATCCAAAACGATTTGGAGGGAACTTTTTTATTCAGATCTATTCCGCAGAAAGCATTCATGCAAAATTTGACCAACGTAGCGGAAGTTCCTCGATTTTCTCTCTGGAAAACCATTAACGCTCAGTATTTGGCGAACATAGAGATAAAATGTCAAGGAGGCAGCATAGAAGTCTCGCTAGCGCTCTATGATGTTCTGTCGGAAATTAGAGTTAATCTGCTGAATATTAGCGGAAATGTCGGAAATTGGAGAAAAATGGCCCACATGGTCGCCAATAAAATTTACGAACGGGTTACCGGAGAGGTCGGATATTTTGATACAAAAATTATGTACATATCTGTGAAAAACATGCCCAAAAATGGAAAAAGCTATCGACTTGCTCTGATGGATCAAGACGGATACGATCACCAATATCTCACAGATGGCCAAGCAATTGTTTTAACGCCTAGATTTGCCCCCAACGGAAAAGAATGTTCATTTTTCAGCTATAAAGATAAAGTAGTGAACGGTCGCAGGATTCCCGTTTCTGCGAGTGTATATCGGCTTGATCTGCAAAAGCGATCTGCTCCCAAGTTGATAGCGGATTTCAAGGGGATGTCTTACGCTCCCCGCTATTCTCCCGACGGCAATCTATTGATATTTAGCTTATCGAACCATGGTTCATCCTCCATATATACTTTCAATCTGAGCACCCAAGAAGTGGTGCGACTAACTCGTGGCCGCTGCATTGACACGTCTCCATGCTACTCACCGGACGGAAAGTACGTAGTATTTAACTCCGACAGAGGCGGAACGCAGCAACTGTACATAATGGACGCAGATGGCAGCAATATCAGAAGATTATCATTTGGCAGTAGCAGATACGCGACGCCGGTCTGGTCTCCCAGAGGTGATTGGATTGCGTTTACAAAATTCGGAAAAGGCGTGTTTGATATCGGCATTATTCGCCCCGACGGCACCGAAGAACGTGTGCTTACCACCGGATACCTCACCGAAGGACCAAGCTGGTCCCCCAACGGTCGCGTGATTATTTTTTCCCATCAGGATTATGCAAAGCGCGAAAAAATTTACAGCGTAGACGTCACCGGCTACAACAAACACGAAATTACAACTCCGTTTAACGCCATAGATCCGGAATGGTCCCGTAATCTAGGCGTAGATAATTAGGATTATTATTAAAAATTGCAACTATTTGAAAAAATTCCTCCACTTGCCGACAGAGTTCGTCCATCTGATTTCAATGAGTTGATCGGACAGTCGGTGATCGACCAGATCCCATCGTTGGAAAATCTGCAATCGATGATTTTTTGGGGCCCACCGGGCTCCGGAAAAACGTCTCTGGCAAAAATTTTGGCCAAAAAAAGCGGATTACCCTTCGAAGAAACATCGGCCGTGGTTCATGCTACGGCGAAATTTAAATCCATATTCGACGAAGTGGCTCGGGATCCGCTAAAAAAAGTCATTATGCTGATAGACGAGATTCATCATCTAAACAAGAGTCAGCAGGATATTTTCCTGCCATATTTGGAGAGCGGTGGCATAATATTAATCGGCACCACAACGGAAAATCCATCGTTTGAGCTGCGACCGGCACTGCTATCCCGCTGCAAGGTAATCGTGTTCGATCGGCTGCAGCTGCATCATCTGGACGACATTCTCCAGAGAGCAGAGCAATTTATGCAAAAAGAATTGCCACTTACGGCGGAAGCACGGCAACATTTATGTCTTATGTCCGATGGCGACGGCCGATATCTGCTGAATCGTGCAGAAGAACTGCTGTCCTTAAATGTCCGGGAAAAAATGTCCGTCGAAGAGCTGATGAAAATGAGTCCCAAAAGAGCCGTCATCTATGATGCTTCCGGAGAAGAGCACTACAATCTGCTGAGCGCATTTCATAAATCCCTGCGCGGCTCCGATGTGGACGCCGCTCTCTACTGGACCAATCGTATGTTGGTGGGCGGAGAAAATCCCCTCATAATAGCCCGCCGACTCATAAGATTCGCCGCTGAAGACGTTGGACTCGCCGATCCCAACGCTATACTGCAGGCCATAGCTGCCCATCAGACCTACAGCATGCTCGGATCTCCAGAGGGAGAATTGGCCATAACCAATGCCGTTATATACCTCGCCACCGCTCCCAAATCAAATGCCGGATACGTCGCCTATGGCCGTTCCAAAAAATGCGCAGAATTGTACGGATCATTGCCAACTCCTAAAAAAATACGCAACGCCCCCACAAAATTAATGGCA
>JAITAC010000011.1 GCA_031284345.1 Holosporaceae bacterium
CTGGAGTTCCTGGATTTTCTATTCCGTCCGACAAATTGGATGAAGCATCATTTGCCGTTGTCTCGGCATTTCCAGCCTCGGTTGAGATAGCACCAGAGCTGCCAAAACCTAATACAACCAGAGGTAACAAAAACATCATAATCTTTTTCATGCAATCACCCATACATACACCATAAACACTGCATCAACCATAAATTGCACCTACTTGATATTCGCATATTTCAGACTCAATTCTCGAAATTCATCAAGAGAACAGCCATCCAGGACAAAGGCTACCACCTGCGGCGAAAACATCGTAATACGGCAACCCAATTCATGCAATCTCTTGAAATTGCAAATAAAGTCATCAAAGAGAACAACTATTGGAATAGGTTTCGTAATTTCGCCTAGGCCATCGGAACGTCTAAAACTGCCCTCTTCAACAGTATCTTCTGCGCGTTTTTCAAACGATTCCAGAAGAATCGCAATATTTTTTTTACTAAAACGACAAGATAGCTCTGCAATATAAAACGAATCCGAGTATTTCTCGTGTTCTACCGAATAATCATATACACAATCGGACAATTGGTCATTGGAAACTTTGCGGGAGATGTTTTCAGCATCTCCCGCTTCTATTCCAAGTTGATCCTTTAGCAATTCCAAAAAGGCAAAACGAAACGCGCTTGCCAGAGCTTTTTGCTTCGCACCAATAGCGTTGCTGGCCTTTTGTTTTACTTCCACTAATCTAGGCGGAAAACATCCATCATTTGCACATAAATGATGCACACCAAGCATAAATAACAGACTGACAAACGCCATCAACAGCTTTGCCAAAGCAATTACTCCGACACAAAACCATAGATTATTCGAGAAACCGTTATCAATTCACAGAATCTTTAAGGTTTTTCCCTGGCTTAAATCTAACGGATTTGCGCGGAGGAATCGATATGGTAGCTCCGGTCTTGAAATCACGTCCACGCCTTCCGGCGGTATTTTTTACAGAAAAATTTCCAAAACCGACTAATGTAACATCATCTCCTTTTTTTAGAGCACCTTCCATGATGGAGACAAAAGCATTTATCGCCTTTTCAGCATCCGATTTCGTCAGCCCTGTATCTCTTGATAATGCCACAACCAAATCCGATTTATTCATATAAAGTTCCTCCTATTTCACTACGTTTCAGAGTCTGAACGTTTTCATATAAAAAATCAATAGCGATTTTTGAAAAAAATATATTTTTTTTATGAAAACAGAGCAATTTTTCATGAATGTTTTTCTATTTTATCAAAGAAATTAATCCCTATGGCGTTGCGCACATTGTTTAGAATTCCGCCGGAAACCACTCGAGCTCTTGATGTTCCATCATAACACACGTCCAGGATGTATTCCCTAGTCAGCAAACGTCTTTTTTCCCGTATGGGTTGCAGCATTTTTTGAAGTATATCATTCAAATACGATTTCAGCGTAGTATCACCAAGTCCTCCCTTAAGATACTGGGATTTCAATGAATTAACTTCATCAGGATCATCGCAAAACGCATCCAGATAGGTGAATACGACATTGCCATCTACTTTTCCCGGATCGCTGACTTTGATGTGATCTGGATCTGTGAACATTGCGAAGACCTTTTCTCTAATCACTTCTGGTGGATCGCTCAAAAATATGGCATTATTCATGGACTTGCTGGCTTTTGCTTTCCCATCAATTCCCACTAACCGAGGAACTTTGCTGAGATGAATGCTGGCTTCTTTTAGGCAGTTTGTATTGTATATCCTATTGAATTTGCGAACAATTTCATTGGTTTGCTCGATCATGGGAATCTGATCCTCGCCGCCGGACACGAGTTCTCCTCCGAATGCCGTTATGTCCGCCGCCTGACTAACCGGATAGTTCAGAAAACCAACCGGCAGCGTTTTCCCGAGTCCTTTCTGCAGGATTTCATTTTTTACCGTCGGGTTTCGCTCCAGTCGCGATACGGAAACTAGATTCATATAATAAATTGTCAACTCCGCTATGGCTGGAATTTGCGACTGGATCAATATGGTTGATATTTGTGGATCAATGCCAACAGCCAGATAATCCTTTACGACTTCCAGAGAATTTTCCACCACCAGCTGAGGCATTTCGTAGTAGTCGGTTAATGCCTGCACATCAGCTACCAGAATATATTGATTGTGCGTATGCTGCTGCTCCACTCTACTTTTTAAAACACCCACATAATGCCCAAGATGCAGATTACCGGTCGGCCTGTCTCCCGTAAGAATGAGCTTTTTAGCTTCCATTTGTCTCTCCCAAAAGCGATAAATGCACCACTGGCCTGGTATAGCATGCCACAATTGACATTGCAAATATCTGGATCTTTACAAAGGCTGATTATTGTGCTGTATAGCGTCTCATACTTTACTACATAACCCGTTGTACCATACCAAAAAGTACTTTCATAGCGAGTTGTGTATAGCTATCGAAATGATATGCTGATTTTCAAATACTACAAATTATTTTTTTAATAATTAGAAATGATATAGGACGCAGATAATAGTGGCCATATGAAGTCATCGCTATAATTCCACACAAATTATAGAATAGGCCATCAAAAAACTTAGGGCATATGGGAAAATTTTTGATGTACTGCTCTGCTTTTGATTCACATTTATCTTTTTTTGTAGTAGAGTGCATCCATGACAGCGGCGGGGTAGCTCAGTTGGTTAGAGCAGCGGAATCATAATCCGCGTGTCGGGGGTTCAAGTCCCTCTCCCGCTACCAGTTATGCTGGCAAGATTCGGAAGTTGCGCGTTGTCTATGGTAAGGCGCCACCGCAAAATTGCGTTATTTCAGAGATCTTTACGGGCGTGGAGTTGCCCAAAACCGCCGCAATTACGCACCTCCAAAGTGAAAAAAGAGCTACCAGATCTCCAAAAATATCTCTCTATTCTCCAAAATCGCATGCCTGGAGAATATGGAAGCATGAGCTGCAATTTATTGAAAATACGAAGTAATTTTTAGTCAATCGCACCCTAGACAAAATCAGTTTAGAGAATCATATGGTAAGCAAGAGGGATAAGAATTCTACACATACTTACAGAATGCTTGCCTTGTAGAGGTCATGGGTTCGACTCCACCTCGGCTCCATCATAGGTTGTCAAATGGGCATAAAATGCGGGATTTTGCTTGAGGGCAAATGACGCTTGAAGTCCACTGATTCAGAGGTTCTGTGGCGTATGGGTACATTTTAAATACAGACAAAACTGGCGCTATTTCAGCTTCGCCTGAAAGAAATTCTCTCCGAATCTCCAAAAATTCTCCAAACAAGCGGAACAGGAGAATTTTCTCCGAACGCCTGTCGCAGAGAGGCTTCAAAGAAATCGGATAAAATTGCATAGCAAAAGTTCTACAAAATCGGCTGGAGTAGCGGTGATTTTGAGGTAGAACTTCTGAAAATCTCTGTTCCGCTACAGTCAATTTTGCTAAGATTTGAGAATATTA
>JAITAC010000006.1 GCA_031284345.1 Holosporaceae bacterium
TGCGGGAGTCCAGAGGGCAGAGCCCTCTGGATAGCTGCCCCTAGGCAACGTGGAGGGATCCCGATTTTAGGGTCAGTGATTGCTGCATTTTTCGAGCAAAGGACACATTATGGGTGACGAAGATCAGGGAGGAATGAAATTCTCGGCAAAGTTTCAGGAGAAGTTCGATGGCGGCGGTGGCATTTTTTTCGTCCAGATTTCCGGTGGGTTCATCGGCGACGACCAGTTCCGGATCGAGGATGAGAGCACGGGCAATGGCCACTCGCTGTCGTTCTCCGCCGGACAATTTTTCGGGAATTTGTTTAGCCTGTTTAGGGATATGGAGATGGTGAAGGAGATCCATGGCTTTGGAGCGGTAATGGGATAAATTTTTGTGGGCGATGCGGACGGGAAAGAGGATATTTTCTAGGGCCGTCAGCTCGGGGATGAGATTGGAACTTTGGAAAATAAATCCCATAAAATTTTGGCGCAGAGCGGCCAGTTGGTCAATGGACAGCCCGGTAATTTGTTTTTCTTTCCAGAAGATGGAACCGGAGAAAGGACTATCGAGGCCGCCGATGAGGTGCAGCAGCGTAGATTTTCCGGAACCGGATTCGCCGCTGATACTGACGGTTTGCTGGGATTCGACCGCCAAAGAAATACCTTGCAGGACGGCAGTCATCTGTCCACCGGGCGAATGGAATTGTTTGGTGACATTTTTCAGGGAGAGGATCGGTGAAGGCGGCATAGAATCGACATGGCTGCTTGACCAGGACTCGAACCTAGACAAACTGAACCAAAATCAGTTGTGCTACCATTACACCATCAAGCAAGACTATTGCTGGAGTGAAAAAAGAATGGGGATGAATGCAAGATAAAAGGAATGGATGGCGACGGAGGTTCGGCAATTTCTTATGGGAAGACAGCGGGAGACCTTTTACGGTCTCCATAGCTATTATTTATTCCAAAAGCCCTCCGGGAGGTTGTGCCAGTTCTCCTTGGGAGTTCGCAATCGGACCTGAGAAAAACTATACATCTCCTTCTGGAAGTCCTGCGGCAAGTTCTGCGGCAAGTTCTGCGACAGGTTCTGCGACAGGTTCTGCGACAAGTTCTGCGGCAAGTTCTGCGCGAAGTTGATCCAGGCTTGCGTGAAGTTGTGCAAGCTCATCAGCCGCATCGGGGTGCTGTATGACGTGGATCGACTCAATTAGAAATATTAACGCTTGGGCGATTTTTGCCGCTGAATAGCGTGTAAAGGGATTAATTTCCTGCATTATCTGGATGCGCTCCCGGTCGCCGTAAGCGGCCGCTAGCGCTATGGCAACGTATTCATTAAAAGGGTATTCACTGGGGGCATCGCCAGCGAATACAGGGACGAGCATTGGGTCGTCGGAAGGTATGACTTCTATTAGTACTTGGATAGTTCCACCAATGCGATTCTCAAGGCTAACATCATCTATCATCGCCTGGAGGAGCTCTCCGGGGGCATGGGCTAGGATTTGCAATATTTGAGCGATTATTTCCGCCGAAGGGCGTTCGCCGGGATCGTCACTCAGCATTGCCTGGAGGAGTACGTTAATGAACCCGAAAACCAATGGCGGATACCCTCTTTTCTGCTCATTCAGTATAGCCTGTGCTTCTTCTCTGCTATACTGATAGTTATAATCCTCGCCGCACACTCTAAGCGCTCCAAATAATAACATATCCAGTATAGAAGCGGACTCATGGATGTCATATGAAGATATCGAAGGATTTTCGCCAAACGGCTCCGAAAATGCATTTATTTTTTCTTGTAAAGTGACTTCTACAGTTTTCAATTCTGTCCGTTGGTCGCAAAGATACTGCAGCCGGGTGTCATAGGATTTGTCGGGATGCAGTTCTCTGCGTCGTGCTATTTCATTATCTAAGATCGTCAATTGCCCTGAGACAGTTTCAGCGGTCGGTAACGATAAGCCAAAATCAACAAGGCAGATGGTATGCTCTGTTTGGCCTTGAGCGTTCGTAACTACTTTAATCATGATGTTACCGGGATGAGTGTCGCCAAAAGTCAAACCCAGCATATGTAAATCCGCAAGCACACGATAAAAATCTGATGAGAGCAATAGAGCCTCCCGAAGATTAACGGGAAGTCCCTGTTCGTCATAGGGTGTCATTTTTTTGTCAATCGCATCCTCGACAGTGTACCCAGGCACGCGCCTTTCGACGGCGCAGCCATCTTCCGTCATCCCGAACGGGAATATGAGCGATCGAAAATCCTGAAGCGTTGGGCTTGAAATGGCACCCGCTCTGTATAATTCCAGCAAGGACCTTAAGCCTATTTGGGCGATGCTAAATTCCTGTGTTATACTCCTTCGATCACCTCTCTTGGCAACCAATTTTGTGGCAAATTTATTCGATTGCGCCTCAAAGACAGCACCGAATGATCCTTTGCCAAGCATCTGCCCTAACGTAATGTTAGCATCTCCTCTTGTTGTCGTATGCACATCCAATACGCTTTCAAGAAATTGTCTTTCGTCTTCATTCCGGGGGAGAGTGTATGTAAGATTACATTTCTCAGGTAAAACATGCGCATCTGGCATCCAAAGCGCCGCATTTAAATTTGATAATAATCCAAAGGCGATCAAGCCAATTGATAGCTTTCCTTTGCGAAATAATCGTTTTTTATCCATAATAGTGACCATACCCGCACGGAAATGACCACTTGTCAAGAAAAATTTATCAATTTAAGAAAAATATTTAAAATAAATTTACCATGCCATAAAACTACGTAAGACATTTTCGAAATAATTAGCTAAATTTTACCCATATTTTTCCGGAGATATTTTAATTTTTTACCGATCGAGATGAAAATTGCGATCGTTTTTCATCCATAAAATTAAACATACCCGCACGAAAGCGGGCATGTGTTGAGAAGATTGATTGGAAAATTTATGAATTTCCTAAAACATCGCCATTGGGTCGACTACACCGTAAAACTATGCGAAACATTTTCGAAATACGTCCACCTGGTCGTTGTTTAAAATCCTTCACTAAATCGCACAGTCTTTACGGGAAGCTCTGCAGTCGTATTTATGAAAAACTATACATCTCCTTCCGGATGTTCTTCGGCAAGTTCTGCGACGAGTCCTGCGACAAGTTCTTCGGCAGGTTCTGCGACAGATTTTGCGGCAAGTTCTGCGGCAAGTTCTGCGCGAAGTTGATCCAGGCTTGTGTGAAGTTGTGCAAGCCAACCAGCCTCATCGTGGTGCTGCATGATGAAGACCAGCCCAATCAAAAACAGTAACGCACTGGCGACTACTTCCGCGGAACGGCGTTTATTGCCGAAAGAAGAACTTGACATTTCCGCTTGCGCATCTGGGGCGCCGTAAATGGCCGCTAGCGCTATGGCAATCTCCCTGCCGAAAGGTTGTTCATTGGGGTTATCGCTCGCAAACACATGGACAAGCATTGGGTGGCCGGAAGGTATGAATTCCTCTAATATATGGATAGTTTCAAAAATGCGATTCTCAAAGCTATCAGCATTTACCATCGCCTGGAGGAGCTTTTCGGGGGCGTGGGCTAGAGTCCAAAACGCTTGAGCAGCTATTTCCGCCGAAGGGCGTTCGTCGGGATCGTCATTCAGCATTGCCTTAAGGAGTACGCTAATGAACACGAAAACCAATGGCGAATACCCTGCTTCCCGTTTCTCCAATATAACCTGCGCGTCTTCTCTGCTATGCTGATAGTTATAATCCGGGCCGAACACTCTAAGCACTCCAAATAATAACATATCCAGTATAAAAGCGGACTTATAAATGTCAAAGGCGGGTGTTACTCTTCCCTGAAAAGAATGATCTCTGATTTCATCGCAAGCACTTATTTGGTCTATTAATTCATTTCTCACCTGGATAAGTTTCATATGGTCTTCAGATAATTCGCCATGATACGGTTCTTCATGTTGTCTTATTAAGGCATCTACTTCTTTAAGTTGGGCTACAAGATCGGTACGTTCATGTCGTTCTCTATGTTCCGGTGGAATGAAGACAGTCGGTTGATTTAGTATAGCACTATGGAGAGGTTTTCCGTTTCTTGACAGCAGGCCAAAATCAATAAGACGGCAGGCCCAACTTCCTTCTGTCGGCTCGATCATGACGTTACCGCAATGAAGGTCAATAAAATCAAAACCCAGCCCATGTAGAATTGCAAGCGCACAGCAAAAATTCGATGCGAGCGATAAGGCATTCCGGCAATCGTCGGGAAATCCGAGTCCGTAAGGCGCTCTCCTCCCTGTAACCGTATGAAAAACATCTGAACCGTTCACGCGCCTTTGAACAAGGAATTCCGATCCACTGTCCCCAACGGCAAGCGTACCTATCCCAACGGAAAGCGTAATGGATTGTAGTGCTCGTGACATTGATTCCGAAATGTGGTTTTCTGGGCGTAATAATCCCAGTATGCCCTCTAAAACTCTCCTAGAGGCTACAGCTTCACCAAGCATAAACATTCGGCTTACTCGTTCTTCTCCTTTGAATACTTTAACAATCACTGCTGTGCCATCAGGATATATTCCTTCACAAACTTTACCGTATGTTCCTTCGCCGAGCTCGCGCATCAATCGGATGCTTATTGTATCTGCAGGAATAGGTACACCCTGTAAATTTTCCAAAAATCGTCTTTCATCTTCATTCATTTCGATTTGGCTTACAATACTTTTTCGCGGATCGAAAGTACATAAATACCCCTGAGAGGCCGCATTTAAATTTGATAATAGCCCAAAGGCGATCAAGGTAATTGATAGCTTTCCTTTACAAAATAATCGTTTTTTATTCATAACGTTGGCCATACCCGCACGGAAATGACCACTTGTCAAGAAAAATTTATCAATTTGAGAAAAATATTTAAAATAAATTTACCATCCCGCAAAACTACGTAAGACATTTTTGAAGTAATTAGCTAAATTTTACCCATATTTTTTCCAGGGATATTTTAATTTTTTACCGATCGAGATGAAAATTGCGATCGTTTTTCATCCATAAAATTAAACATACCCG
>JAITAC010000029.1 GCA_031284345.1 Holosporaceae bacterium
TTAATGGCAGAACTAAAATACGGAGAAGGATATATCTACGATCACAACGCAGAACACGGATTCGCCGGAGAAAATTTTTTCCCTGATGAGCTATCACGAAAAAAATTTTATCAGCCGGTGGAAAGAGGCTTCGAAAGAGAATTGAAAAAACGCGTGGAATGGCTAGATAAAAAAAGAAAAGAAAATAAAGATAAAAATACAGAATAAATTTTCCCCAAAGAATTCAAAGATTGTTTTTCATTTGTTTGACGTTATCTTCTATGGAGCTCAGCTCTATTATATTTTTTTCATGCACCTCAAGATCGCGGAATTTTTTCGCACTGACCAGTACGCGGGTTTCCATAGAAGCAATGGTTGCGTTGTAGCTCTGGACAGCGGAATTTATATTTTTACCAAGATTGGCCATATGCTGCGTCATATCCGCCAGACGTTTGTAGAGTTCCTGTCCCATTTTTATGATGGCGCGAGCGTTTTCCGAGAGATTTTCCTGACGCCATCCGAGAGCGACGGTGTGCAGCAGCGCTAGCAAGATGGTCGGCGTCGCGATTACGATGCGCTCCTGCATGGCAAATTCCATTAGAGATGGATCATTTTCCGTCGCAACAGAAAAAAATATTTCTCCGGGTAGAAAAAGCACTACAAATTCCGGTCCTGGCTGGAACTGCGCCCAATATTTTTTACTTGCCAAGATTGATACATGGGATCGAATTTGTTTTGCATGTTCTTTTAGCAATGCTTTTTTTATTTTTTCGTCGTGGGTCTCAAGG
This sequence comes from Holosporaceae bacterium, assembly GCA_031284345.1. Taxonomy (GTDB): domain Bacteria; phylum Pseudomonadota; class Alphaproteobacteria; order UBA3830; family UBA3830; genus BNWE01. Next base: position 768 of record JAITAC010000029.1, read on the forward strand.
GCCTGCAGATATGCGAACAAAGGCGCTTTGGCGTCCACGACTACGTGTTGATTTCGCGGCATGGATATCACCATATCGGGACGAATTTTATTGCCGGAGTCGTCTTCGGAGGACGCCTGTTCTCTAAAATCACAATGTTCCAGCATGCCGGCCAGTTCGACCACTCGCCGCAGCTGCATTTCTCCCCATCGCCCCCTTACGGTGGGAGCCTTCAGCGCTGATACCAGATGATTTGTTTCATTTCTGAGAGAATTTTGAGTAATTATCAGATCTCCCACCTGTTGCCGAAGAGCCTCATAGGCGCCGACTCGATTTTTTTCCAGCTCCTGGATTTTGCCGTCGACATTTTCCAGTGCGGATTTTATGGGATTCACCAGCTCACTCATGGATTTTACATTAATGGATAACTCCGATTTTGTTTTTTCATGAAATTTCTCGAAGGTGGACTTGGCCAGATCCAGAAACGCCTGATTATTCCGCGACAATGCGTCGGAGCTTATGGCTTTGAACGTATTGGACAGCTTTTCTTCGGCGTCGTTCAGGAGCTTAATTTTTTCCAGGAGATTTCTTTTTTCCTGTTCCAAACTGGCGGACAAAAAAACTATTTTTTTTTCCAGCTCTAGTTCTTTGTTCAGGAGGGAGTCATGGCGTGCAGATATTTCTGTTAATTGTTCACAGCGCTCTTCCAGCTTCACTTTTTCCAGCAGGACATTTTGATGGACTGCTTCTAGAGTGTTTAATTTTTCGCTGCGGAGAGTCAGCTCTTTGATTTTTGTCCATTGGGAATAAATCACGAATCCAGAGCAAGCGGCCAAAGACAGCAATAGTACTTCGATCATATTTCCTCCCGTTTTAAAAGATTTTCCAGTTGATTTACGACATTCTCCAGTGGCGATTTTTGATTTCCTTCGGCGTATATGCGGATGAGTGATTCTGTACCCGAAGGACGCACCACCAATCTTGCGTTATGAGCATGCAACTGATGTTGGAATTTTTCGATGGCTGCTTGGATATGCCGATTGGCCAGAATTGTTTTATCTTTTATTTTTATATTACGACTTACGGTCGGGTAGGATTGAAAAATCCGCCCTAGTTCGGAGATGCTGCGGCCGAATTTTGCCGAATATTCTAGAACTTTTAGAGCGGCGAACAGGGCGTCTCCGGTGGGAAGATGGTCCTTCAGGATGATGTGCCCGGACGGTTCTCCGCCGATATTTGCTTTGGAATTTGCCATATATTCTGCTATATATTTATCGCCGACGTTGGTTCTCACCAATTTTATGCCTCTGGAGGTCAAGTAGTGCTCGAATGCGAGATTTGCCATGACGGTGGACACGACTTCTCCGGCATGCATGTTTGCCGATTCCACCAGAATGGCCAGAATGTGATCGCCATCGATTATGGCGCCGTTGTGGTCGGCGAGAATTAGGCGATCTCCATCGCCATCGAAGGCAATGCCGACGTCCGCTTTATGCCGCAGGACGGCTTCGGCAATGGCAGACGGATGCGCAGCGCCGCAATGATGATTTATGTTTACACCGTTCGGAATATCATTAATGACGATGGCTCCAAAGTCTCGAAAAATCTCTCCGACAACGGGAGCCAAAGAGCCGTTAGCGGCGTCGACTACGAGCGTGCCCAGAGCGATTTTTTCTACTGACCCCAGGATTTTTTCGTAAAATTTTAACGGCGCCGGATCCAGATGGCGGCAAGTGCCAACGCGTTCCCCCAAAGAATTGCTGCACTGGAGCCCATTTTGCATGATGGTTTCGATTTCTTGTTCTTCCAAATCCGTTAATTTCAGTCCTTGGGATTTGAATACCTTGAGACCGTTGTCGGAAAAAATATTGTGGGACGCCGAAACCATAATTCCCAACTCGGCGGGAAATTTTCGCACCCACTCCGACAGCAGCGGCGTAGATACAACTCCCAGCAGGGCGACACTGACTCCAAGAGAACAGAATTTCGCCGCCAGAGCGTGCTCAAAGACGTCACCGGAAATGCGGGTGTCTTTTCCGATGAGTACCATAGGCTTGGTGGTGGATTCGGCGCCGGCGCAGCGGCAATACCTTTGAACCAGAGCGTCGGCAAGACCTTCACAGACTTCGATGGTCATGGGATAGCAATTGGCTTCCCCTCTGACGCCGTCTGTCCCAAATAGAGATCGATTATAAACTGCAGTCATCGTAAATTATGCCTTTTCATGCGTACATCAGAGCTTGATTTTAGCACGAAGTAAAACGAAGAACGAGCATTCTGCGTTTCCGTTTCCGTTTCCGTTTCTCCAATAAAAAAATATCGGTGAACTGTTCCGATCCCAAAATTGTTAAAAACACCAATGTCAAAATAGCAGGAAGAATCAAACAATGAACAAAACATACAAGCTAACATTGTAAGCACCACTGGCTCGATTCCGACGCGCTAATTCAACACTAATGCCTTTAAATTTTAGGATATCAACAATTTTCTTTAGACTGTTTCGAATGTACAGAAGATAAAATTAATTCACAGCTTCTTTAAGATTCTTTCCAATTTTAAATTTCACTGTTTTTGACGCAGAAATTTCAACACTTTTTCCTGTTCTAAAGTCGCGCCCCATTCTTGCGCTACGATCAACTTGTGAAAAAGTACCAAACCCAACCAAAGCAACGTCGTCTCCTTTGGAAAGGGTATCTGTCACGACCTCTACGAAGGCATCCAGAAACTTTGTTGCATCTTTTATAGTAAAACCTGATTCTTCAGAAATCGCTTTTGCAAGTTCGTTCTTAGTCATTTTGCCTCTCTACTTATATATTATGAGAACTTATATCACAATCGAAGCTAAATATCAACTCAATTACTACGTGGAAACAGCCAATATCATATTTTTTTGCGACATGAGTGCCCTCGAAGACACAAAAATCAAAATAATAGGAAGAATTAATCGATGAACGAAACATATTTTTACCAGATTTCGCCGCTGATTTTTAGACCATACAAAGCCTATGCGATTGTTTCTTGGGAGCAAAATTTCGGATATTGATGTCGCCAAACAGGTTCTATTCTTGGAAAATTGTCCATGGCCTAATTATGGACTCGGTAGATACGATTTTTTTAGATGGCAGATATATCACTTTTGCCGATTTATTTTTCTCGCCGTCTATCCGCAAAATGACTGCATCGTCAGGAGCTTTTTGGTAATCTTTGTTGAGGGTTATAACGATATTTTTATCAGCGATGCGTGCCACATATGTATTGTCATCCAATCGGGATATGCATTTTCTGCAATTTTCCGAGTTGTATCGTTCGCGTTTCTCAAAACCGACGGACTTTGCCCAGCTTTCGCCGGCGGAGCGGAAGTAGGCCATATTATTGAAACAGACGGCGTCTTTTGTTCTAATGCCAATGGATTTTCCGCCGATGGATACAAATACATCCGGCAGAGACTGGCCAAAATATCCGCCCAGACCGCAGGCAAATCCAGCAACTCCCAGTAGACGAATTCTGTGATGAATCAGTGCCAGAAACAGCATCGACGCCACCAGTGTCGCCATTACTGCGCTCGACGGCATTGGCATCACAAAAAACGATCCCGGAAGCAGAGAAATTTTGTCGGCAATGGTTATCAGCAGATCAACACCGAATCCCAGAAGCATCATAAACGGCTCCGCCGCTCCGAACGCCATCGCAAATAAAGAAATGACCACCAGCGGCATCAGAAAAAAACTCATGAGAGGCATGGAAACTATATTGGCAATAAGACTGTTCAACGTTAGCTGATTGAACATAAATATCGAAAAAATGGACGTGGGAATCGATGCCACAATGGTGGTTATGAACACCAACGTTAGCCCTCTGAAAAAAGGAGGCATCTCCCAGTCGCATTCGTAAAAAGCCACAATGGCAATAACCGCCCCGAACGACATCTGAAAACTGGGAAATAATACGACTTCCGGCGTGCATATCATGATGATAGTGGCGGCAATGGCCACGGATCTCATGGTAAGCGGAGTTCGATTCAATAATATGGCAATGATAATCAGCGTATGCATAATAAATGCACGGCACGACGGCACAGAACAGCCGGATATGTATAGGTAAACAAAAGTGATGGCCCAGGAAATCATAGCTGATATTTTTTTTACGTTGTAATACATCGAAACTCTAGAAAAACAACACAAAAATACCCGAAATAACCAAAAAATAAAAAATCCAATTATGCCCATGTGCAATCCCGATATGGCCAGTAAATGCGCAATGCCTGAATTCACGAAATGCGATCTAGTCTCCTTGGAAATTCCCGCCGTATTGCCGGTGGTGAGCGCTTCAACTACCGCAGCTGTATTTTTTTCGAGGTACTCTTCGATTTTTCGATTAATTTTTTGGCGCAGCTGCTCAATAAAAATTTTGCAGGACGAAAGATTCGCTTTTTCAATAACTTGGGGCGGTTTGATTATAAATCCTCGTGCACTTATGCCTTTGAAATACTGCTGTTTTCTGAAGTCGTAGGCTCCGGGGAACGATTGCATATATATGGGATAAAGTATAACCCGAAATAACACTCGACTGCCGGGAGTGTATTCGGTGACGTCGTCGCAGGCTTTTTGACTTCGCCAGATAAGACTTAATTTGTTGAATTTGCCGCATAATTTTTGAGCGGCGTCGTCGTATTTTCTTTTGGCTTCGCTAACGATAAATTTCAATCCGTTTTTGGTTTTTTCGCAGGACTCGACGGTGGCCACAAAAGAAATCGGCTTTTCTTGTTTTTCCGAAAGCATAAACGTATTCACCTGATTTGTTCTTATTTGGGACAGCAGGAATCCGAAGCTGACGGTTAGGAAAATTAGCAAAATATTTTTTCTTGCAAGAGCGCAAACTCCCAAAATAATCAGGAAAATCGCCAGATTCAGCTCAAATGACGGCTCATTATCCAGCGAAAAATACCAGCAGATACCGACGCCAATGCCAACGGGAACAAAATTCAGCAGACGATGCATTTCGTTTTTGTAAAAATTTTCTGCAAAATCACGGAATTTTTCATACATGAAGTTCATTTACTCTCGAAAACTAAAGATATATAATAAACGCTATTGATTTATTATGAGTAAACTTAGATATGGTTATGGTGACACGTTTTGCTCCGTCTCCAACGGGGTTTTTGCATATTGGTGGGGCAAGGACAGCGCTATTCAATTGGCTATTGGCGAGGCATCACGGTGGGAAATTTTTGCTGCGCATAGAGGATACGGATCGAGCTAGATCTACGCCGGAAGCCGTGGACGCCATTTTCAAAGGTCTCCAATGGCTGGGCATAAACTGGGACGAAGAGCCGGTTTTTCAATTTTCCCGAGCCTCCCGACACGTCAAGCTGGCCGAGCAATTGGTTGAATCTGGGAATGCCTACTATTGCTACTGCACTCCGGAGGAACTGGAGGCCATGCGAGAGGAAGCCAAATCTCGCGGCGTATCTCCGAAATACAACGGCATATGGCGGGATCGTGATCCCCAAGACGCCCCCCTCGATGTACGTCCTGTGATCCGCCTGAAGGCCCCCGTCGACGGCAAAACCACGCTGAACGACATAGTGCAAGGAACGGTCACCGTCGATAATGCTCAGCTGGACGACATGGTCCTCGTGAGAAGCGACGGCACTCCGACCTTCATGCTGTCCGTTGTGGTGGACGATCACGAAATGGGCATAACCCACGTGATTCGCGGAGACGACCATCTGACGAACACGTTCCGCCAGATCCAGATCTACCGCGCCTTCGGCTGGGATATGCCGAAATTCGGTCATATTCCACTGATACACGGTCCGGACGGCGCAAAATTATCCAAACGCCACGGCGCCCTCGGCATAGAAAGCTACAAAGACATGGGGTTTCTGCCCGAAGCCATATGCAACTGCCTTCTGAGGCTCGGTTGGTCCCACGGAGACGATGAAATAATATCGATTCCACAGGCCATCGAGTGGTTTTCCACCGATAATCTCGGCAAATCCGCCTCCAGATTGGATTTTTCAAAACTGGAGAATCTCAATGGTTACTATATGCGCGAGGCCCCAAATGAACGACTGCTGCACTGTCTGTTGGAAATAATCGGAGATGTGTCCGAGGAAAAAAAACTTCGGCTGCAGAAAGGA
>JAITAC010000055.1 GCA_031284345.1 Holosporaceae bacterium
TCGTCATCTTCAATGAACACGGCTGGAGCGGTTATGTTCGCCGAACTGGAACTTTTGCTCTTGGTACCTTTATCATTTTTCAGATCCCAAGAATCATCAGCGGCCGAACGCGAAACGGAATCCTGTTTGTGTTCGCAATTGTTGCATATTTCAGGGCCGGCGTTTATTTTTTTATCGGGTTTTTGATCAGATTTTTCGGTGGATTTTTTTTCATCGATGTTGTGTCCGCAATTTTGGCATATTTCGGATGAGTCTGCACTAGAGTATTTGGTACCCAGGATACCGAGCAAAATATTTGTTAACAGCAGTACATACCAACGCATACGTCACCTTATTGCCAAACGGAACTGCTCTGGCCATTGGACGGCCGTGAAAAAGGTCTTCATAATATAGATCGCTGCAGAACAGATCTTTTTCGCAATTAACGTCGTCGGATCTGCTGCTCGAATCCTCATGTACAGCGAGTACTTTGCGGTTCTGGGCGATGACACAAGAGTCCGTTCCTCCTTGTTCTTGCAAAAAATATCCCTAGGGAATTGATGGCCGGAAATTTATTTCTAAGACACTCGTATCGGACTGGTGTGTCAGAGTTAAGCCTGCGGTATTCATATACTCGTATGTATGTTCCGCTTCTTGTTCGACTTTTCCTATCATTTAGAGCAAATTTCTCGGATCTCAATAGTCTCATAATGCAACGGTCTCTCCAATGGAGTTTTTTCGAAATGATTTTTTTTCTTGCCATTTATTTCGTCAAATCTATCCTATCCAATTATTGCGACACAGGCATTTGGGATCTCTATAGTCCTATTATTGCATAGAAGGATTTATTTTTTATTAATTTTATTGATTTGCGAGCAATGATTTTTGTTTTATTATTTGTTATATTACAGAGTTCTTTCGAAAAAAAACCTACGCATTTACGTCACAGGACTCGCCACCCGACGAACTCCGGCAGGCCTTGATTCCGAGATATATTCTCCATATTTATTGTATTTATAACCCCTTCTGTGGCGCGCGACACGAACTCCCACACATATCATGGTATTAAAAAAGTCTTAAAAATTCGTTAATTTATAAAATTTTTTTCGCCGCTAACGGAAATTTTACTGTTTTCCGCTAATATGGTAATTGGTGGAAGATGTGCGCCGCGGCACCAGGCGTTTAAAGTCTATAAAAAAAACCCATAAAAGATAAAAATATACTTCAAAATCATGTGGCTACAGAATCCGCCAGGCGGCAAGATCACAGGAGATGCTTTACCGCAAGTATACGCACTACATATCCGCTGCTTTCCAAATTCATTCTGGTTTTGCAATCGTACCTATATGTGTCCTGCGACTCATCGTCATCGACCCAGTGTTCGCTGGATATATTTCCGTGACCACTTATTGCAAGTCGATATCCGATTTCTACTCTTAGGGCAATGGATTTCCGAACTATTTTTTCGATACCCACCATAATCTCCGGCGCAATTTTTGAAATTTTTATTTTTTCATCTCGGAAGCGAGTGCCTTCCATATTGCTGGTCCTGGTATAGAGGGCGACGTTGACGTAGGCCAGTCCGACTTTCAGATACAGCAGCGAGTCGATACTTTTCCAATAATATCCTCCTCGGGCGGCCAACACAAACGACAATCCGTTTTTTTCTATGGTATCGTAGAGTCCAAATTGGTTATACAGTTCCGGATGACTGCTGTCGCTTCTGACATAATCGTGCTCCCATCCGTTGAAGCAGCGGTTTTTTCTGTTGGTTTTTCCGAAATCAATTGCAAATTCTCCGCTCCAATAGAGATTCCGTAGAAGTTTATCACTGCAAAATTCTCCGTATCCAACCACCAGCGAAAGCATCGGCAAAGTATGACGCACATTTGCTATTTTCACTTTTTTGCAACTGGATAAATTTATATCAACAGATCCAGGAGTGACAGATCCAGGAGTGGTGGAATAGTAGGACAGCCATGCATTGCTACCGATATTATTTTTGAAAGACTGCACAAAATCATCGATGCTGCGACCGTTATAGTACACCCATTCGTCTTCTAAGGTCGTGGAAAAATTTTGTGACTCCGCAGTGACAGTGCTTCTGGAAATATCGTAGCCGAGACCTCCGGCGTAATACCATCCGTTCAGGAGTTTTTTGGTATTCGGTTTGGGAGGTTTTTTAGGATCGTTGCGTAGCGGAGATTTTTCTGCATTTTTGGCAGAGTCTGATGACTTATCGTCTTTGGCAGAATCTGATGATTTATCGTCTGTTTTGGCGTCATTTTTTTGTGGATCCTGCGACTGATCCGGTGATTTATTTTGTTTTTTTGCCTCTATATTTTCGTCTTTTTTATTTATCTCGTTTTCTTGGTAAATTATGGTAGTAAACGGCATTGCAATTACGCGATTGCTTTCCATGAAAGCAGCTAAACACATGGCGATATTTTGTATTTTCATAAAAACCTGATCAACTCAACTATTTCATTATGGAACTGCTTAGATCCGAGAAAATTTTTCTAATGGTAGGTGAACGGCGAGCGGAGCAAACATACGAGTATTTGAGCACCGCAATCCCTAATTCTAACGCACCGGTTTGACACGAGTGTCTTGGGGAATAAATTTTCGGATATCAACGGTCCCATTATGCAACAAAGGAAAGGAGCGAACAATACTGTTTAATTTTTATTTAATTTTATATTATGGAGCTCACTATTTTACGGACACTGTAGCTCGCCGGACAAATTTCCATGCATATCATGGTATCAAATTATATATTCCAGATGACTGGCTGTGCTCCAGGAGCTGATGTGTTAAAAAGCTCCGTCATGGCCCAGACCATGGCGTCCAGCCGATCCGGAGACCTGGATTTTGGTTCATAGGTGGCCATCTGAGTTTCCAATTTTTGAAATTGGCGGGCATGAAATATCATCTTTTTTTGGTAAAGAACGACGATGGGTTCGGCTCTGGCAATTTTCGATTTATGAGCGTAAACCGTTTTTATTTTTACGGAAGCATCGATTGATTTGAGAAGATTTTCCAGCAGGTCTCCACCGGCGTTGCGTTCTATCACGATCAGGCGAGCGGAATATTTGTGATAGGCGCTCACGACGCGTTTTGCCCAAACGTCTGGAGCTGCGGAGATGCTGAGATCGTCCAGGACGTAGGCTTTTCCGAATCCGTCCATACCGGCGACGATTATGCCGGTTTCGTCACTGTCGACGTTGTTGGTCATGGCGGGATCGACGCCTATAACGACATTATTCATAAAATGAGGAGAATCTTTGTGACATTTTTCCAGATCTTCCCATGCCCACAGCGTATTGGAATTTTCATCGACGATTTCTGCGTAGATTTCCTGTGCTTCCAACCTCGTTCCCTTGAGATATTCCAGCTGTTTCATAAACGTTGGAGATAGATTATTCGAATTTTCCAGAGATGTCCCTTTTACGGTGACGACGTCACTTCTTTTCATGAGATCTTTTATGAATTGTATTGGTCGCGGAGTAGTGGTCAATATTATTTTAGGATTGCAGCCCAATCGCAGCGAGAGCGATAGCTGGTCGAAGGTCTCCTTTGGATAGTGAAATTTTGCAAATTCGTCTATCCAGGCGGCGTCGAATTGTGGTCCCCTAAGATGCTCGTAATGTTCTGCGCCGTAGATGGTGGCAATGGATCCATTGGGCCACCTCAGTAGTCTTCGGGACGGATAAAATTCCAAATTTTCTTCTTTCGCAGATATGGATAAAATCCCGCTTTCGCCCTCCACCATGACCTGTCTTGCCTCCTGAATGGTGTTTGAAACCAAAGCGATTCTTTTGTATGTGCCGCTGAGTGCCCACTTCCGTATGGCTTCGGCGGCGGATCGGGTTTTGCCGAATCCCCTGCCGGCGAGGATCATCCACACGTTCCAGTTGCCCGGCGGAGCCAATTGATTTCGTCTGGCAATTTCTTCCCAAGGAACTTTTTCCATTTTATTCTTTGACATTGTATTTTTCCTGTATATTTTTGCTAAATTTTAATTTTTTTGATGGATACTTTATTTGTTGGATTGATAAAGGGAATAATGAAAATCTTCTCACGGATATATCTCGCACAAATCGAGAATTATCCCGCGATTAATGAAGCTGGATTCGTTCAGAAAGCTTCATTTTCTATTGTTGCTCGGAAATACTGACTCAATTTCGAAATGAAAGAGAAAATGGGCCATTAGCCACAGAAAAAGCAAAACCTGACTTATTCGGGTAGTACTAAAAAAGTCTGTAATGGAGCTGGCGTTTCTCAAAAACTACGAAATGTGATCTAGGAAATGCAGTTGTTTTTTGTAGTCATAACACTATTTCTTGATATAAAATCAATCCAACAAACCATAAATTCTAGCACGCCAAAAAGAAAAAAGCAAGCAAAAATATTATTTTTTAATAAAAACCTAATTTGATATTTAGCCTTTTGTAAAAATTATTTTTTTATAATACTTGATAAATATTGAAGAAACTTATATTATTATACGGATGTTTTTGCCAAAATGTTCGTTTTTTGATTAAGGAGTTATGGAAATGCGCAAACTTATGAACCTTCATAAACTAGATTTTTTGCTTGTATTTTGCATTTTGTTGTTTAGTAATGTAATTTTTGCTGTGGACTCGTGTGATTTTAAACTTCATGAAGGTCACATTAGTACCACGTGCAAAGATTGGGTACAGGTGGATGAAATTATTGCTCAGCTGAACGATAAAAAATTATTTGGAGATTTTCCAGTTGCACTTATTGACTATGATGAAACAATTTCTTTTAACGATATTTCCGGAACGATTGCTCCGCATGCGGCAGAGTGCATAAAAAAATTTACAACTTATGGATTTAGCAATTTTATCATTACAACTGGATCTGCGACTATTCACACCGATAGAAAGTTGTTGCTGACAAAAGTTAAATTAAATAGTCACATATCGTTCAACGAAGAGCTTTTTAACACAGCAGAGTTTAACAAGCACGGTATTGCCGTACCGCTTTTGTGGTCTACGGATTCAAAATACATATGCGAATATCTAGATGGATTTTTGTATTGTCTCCAGCGTAAAAGTAGGAATGCAAAAGGGGAAGTTTTTTCTAATCTTTTACAATGTTTCAAGAAAAAGCCGACTTATGTTATTTTAATTGATGATATGTATTACAATCTTTGCTCTGTTGCGGAGAGCTGCAAGGCCGTTAATATACCTTTTTATACTATTCGTCTAGATCTCAATGAAGCGACTCTTTCTAAAAATACACCTAATAATAGCAACATTGAATTAGATAAACTTAAGCTATATCCAGCCTGGAATTTTTCTATGAAATGTGTGCGATATCTGCGCTATTTACAAATTTTATCGCCGAAGAATTTTAGGCTAAAGGACCTCATTAACACGATAAATTGTACGGGATATGTCGAAGTGCAGCAAAAACAGAAATGTTCCCATGATGGTCTGAATGATCAGGGTGATCCAGAGCAAACGGCGATTGAAACTTCAGAAGGAAATGTTTAAATATTGATCTTCCAGTGATTTTTGACACACATTGATTTTGATATCAAGTTTCAATACAAATTATACGAGATAGGTTTTGTATGGTCTAGAAATCAGTTTTACTATCCTACGGATTACGGTAGACCTTGATTTTTAGACTTGCTTTTCATATTTACCATTTTTTTTACTAATATGAAAGTTGGTGGGAAAGGTCCGCTATAGCACCGGGCGTTTTAAAACCAAAAAAAGATCCTATAAAAAAATACACTTCAGAATCGATGTGTTGCAGAGTCAGCGGTGTGTAAGCTAGGAATCCAGAAAGCTTTTTAATTTTCTCGATCTACTTGGATGTTTTAGTTTTCGCAGGGCTTTTGCTTCTATTTGTCGAATGCGTTCGCGGGTTACGGAGAATTGTTGACCGACTTCTTCCAGAGTGTGGTCAGTGTTCATGCCTATACCGAATCTCATTCTTAGGACGCGTTCTTCGCGTGGCGTCAGACTTGCCAGCACCAGCGTTGTGGTTTCGCGCAGATTGGAATTTACGGCAGATTCCGCAGGCAGAGCGATATTTTTATCTTCGATGAAATCTCCGAGATGTGAATCGTCTTCGTCGCCGATGGGAGATTCGAGACTGACCGGTTCTTTCGCGATTTTCAGTACTTTGCGCACTTTTTCCACCGGCATGTGCAGGCGAGCGGCCAATTCTTCGGGTGTAGGTTCACGGCCGATTTCGTTCAGCACCTGTCGAGATGATCTCACGATTTTATTTATGGTTTCGATCATGTGCACCGGAATGCGAATGGTCCGAGCCTGATCGGCGATGGATCTGGTGATGGCTTGTCGGATCCACCAGGTGGCGTAGGTGGAAAATTTATAACCTCTTTTGTACTCGAATTTATCGACGGCTTTCATGAGGCCGATATTTCCTTCCTGAATTAGATCCAGAAATTGCAAGCCGCGATTGGTATATTTTTTGGCGATGGATATAACCAGGCGTAAATTTGCTTCGATCATTTCTTTTTTAGCTCTGCTGGTTTCGCGTTCTCCTTTTTGGATGCAGGCGACGGTTTTCCTAAACGCACTTATGGAAAGGGACACCGTTTGCTCTATGTTTTTTGCCAGTTCCTGATGCTGATTTATTTCTTCCCGATAATTGGCAAAAAAATGCTTCCAATTTTGAAATTTTTTTAGAGCATCTTCCCATTTTTCGTTTGATTCGTTGCCGTAGTAGTGTTTTAGAAATCCGTCGCGACTTATGCCACATGCCTGAGCTAATTTCAGCAATGCGGTTTCGCTTTTTATTAGTTTTCGATTGAGGGCATACAATTCTTCGCAGAGATCATTAACGATCGTCTGATTTAATTTCAGCGCACTTATGGTGGTAACGATTTCTTCTTTTAATTTTACGGAAATGCTTTTCTTTTCTTTTATTTTTTCGTGTAATTCGATGGCTTTTTCCAGCAGCGCAAGAATGATGGGATAGAGACTCTCCTCGTCGGGACTCATGGCTGAAGCTTCAGACGATTCGTATTCGTTTCCTAGATCGTCCAATTCATCTTCTTTGGAGATTCTATCGTTGATGTCGTCATCTTCGTCTATTTCATCTTCTTCTTTTTCGACGTCGGTGGAGGAGTTATCTATTTGCACTATTTCTCTTAGTAGAATTTTTCCATTTTGCAGATCCACCAGCCATTGTTCAAATTTTCCAAATGTCAAGGGACTATTGCAGAGACCACTGAGAACGTCCAGGTAGCCCTGTTCTATTTTTTTTGCCAGTTCTATTTCGCCATCTCGGGACAAAAGTTCAACATTTCCCATTTCTCGCAGATACATGCGTACGGGATCGTCTGTTCGTAGTGTATCGTCCGAGTCATCGCGGGAATTTTCGGCTTGGATTTTTTCTTCGTTTTCCGCCGAGAAGGCTTCGGCATCTTCGGCTTCTACGATCTGGATACCCATATCTATGATGCCAGACACGGCCACATCTATTTTTTCTGTGGAAAATTTTTCTTTGGGAAGAGCATCGTTCAGCTCATCATAGGTTATGTATCCACGTTCTTTTCCTATTACGAGCAATCTTTTCAGTCCCTCTGAATCTTCTTCTGATATTTTTTCAATTTCGGGAGATCCTTTTTTTTCATTAAAATTTTCCAAAGTTTTTGGAGCAGAATTTGCACTCATATTTTTCCTCGTTTTTTAATATCACCCAAGAGAGTTTCTTTTTTTAAAGCTTTTAATCTTTTCCAGTCATCGTATGAGAAAGTAGATTCTAAACGAGTAGCGGCGTTTTGTAAATCTACTTTTAGAGCAGGATCGGAGGAGTGTCTATTGCAAGCGTTGTACCAGCCTTTTATGGCTTCGTCGTCGCCGGCGTTTTTATTGGAAAATGGAGCATGCAATTCTACTGTTTTTATGTCGTCTAGTTTTTGGGCTAGGGCGCTTACCAGTTCAGCATATTGTTTGTGCTCATTTTTCAGATAGCACATGTCATAGTAATCGAGTATTATATTTTTCAAGTTATGCATGTCGCTATTATTAAGCTCCAATTTAACAAGATGTTCCACCACCTTATCAATAATATAAGGATGATTTAGCAGAGTAACAATGAGAATTTTTTCTATTTTTTCTTTGGCAGCGACCTGGGGAATAATATTTATTACATTTTGTTTGGGAACGAATTTTTGGCGATATAGGCTTTTTTCTCTATTTTTTATATCTGCGATGTAGAGATTTTTTACGGACGTGTCCCGAATGAGATCGGCTTTTTCCAGCACCGTTCTGATAATGGACGCTTTTTGTTCTGGAGTTTCAGACGGATACATCAAAAACGCCCCTTCCCACAGCCATACGGACAGCGGGACTGCGTTTTTAATGGCGCTGGCCAAAGTTTCGGCTTGATCGTGGAAAATCAAGGAATCCGGATCTGCTTCCGGAGGCAGTCTGGCAAAGTTGAAGGATTTTCCCGGAGCTATGACCGGCAATATTTTATCTATCCAGCGATAGGAGGCTTTTATGCCGGCGACGTCGCCGTCCAGCGCTATGATTGGGGTGTCGGAAATTTTCCAGCACATGCGCATTTGGGTTTCGCTGATGGATGTACCTAGCGGGGCAACTGCTCCACCTAATCCCGCCTGATGCATGGCAATGACGTCCATATATCCTTCCGTCAGAATAATATTTTCTGACTTGTTGTGTTTCGCGATGGAATAGCCGTACAGGTGCTCGCTTTTTATGAACACGTCCGATTCCGGGGAGTTGATATATTTGGCGGCGTCGATTTTCGTGATTATGCGACCTCCAAAACCAACGCAGCGGCCGGCGGAATCTGCTATGGGGAACATTAATCTTCCGTCGAATCTATTGGCGAGCTCGTTTTTGTACTGGGATTTAAAAAAGACTCCGGTTTTTAGGAGTTCGTCGGTAGAAAATCCTTCTTTTTTCAGATGTAGCAGCAATTTTTTACTATCTGCCGCGAATCCCAGCTGAAATTTTTCTATGGATTTATCGGAAATTTTTCTAGAAGCCAGATATTTTCGGGCGTTTTCACCGATCTCCTGCTGCAGTTGGCTGATGAAGCATTTTTTAATAGCTTCCAGAGCCAGGTATATTCTTAAATTTGGATCGGCGTAGCTGTCGTTTTTTTTGGGGATCGGGATACCGTACATATTTGCGATGTATTCGGTTGCTTCGGTGAATGTTATTTTTTCGAATTCCATGACGAAATCGATTACGTCGCCGTGGGCTCCGCAGCCGAAGCAGTAGTAGAGGCCGCTATCGGGATTTACCTTGAAGGAGGCGGTTTTTTCCGAATGGAAAGGACACAGTCCAAACCAATCTTTGCCGGAGCGCGTGAGCCTCACGCGGCGTGATATTACGTCCAGGATTGAGGCTTTATTTTTTAGAGAGTCCAGAAAATCTTTTTGCATTTAGGTATCCAGTGAAATATTGGGAATATATTCAGCCAGATATTGAGAAATATCCGCTTTAATTTTTTTCATATTTTCTTGAGAGTAGGCTTCAATTCGCAGTGACAGGGCATTTTGGGTATTGGACGCCCGCAATATCCACCATCCCAAGTCGGAGGCAACTCGAATACCGTCGATTTCGATCGGAAAAATATTTTTGCTTCGGAGCTTTTTTTTCAGCGATTCCACGAGGGGGAATTTATCTTTTTCGTTGCATTCTATGCGTATTTCCGGCGTAACGAATCCGTATTTCAGATTACTGAAGGCGTTTTTGTTATTGCTGAGGATTTCGAGGCAGCGGAGAGCGGCGTACACGCCATCGTCGAATCCGAACCAGCGATCTTTAAAGTAGAAGTGTCCGCTGAGCTCACCGGCCAACAGTGCTCCGCTGGATTTCATTCTTGCTTTTATGAACGAGTGTCCAACTTTTTCCATGATGCCAATTCCGCCGCAGGATTTTATAGTTTCGAACAGGCTATTGCAGGATTTTACGTCTGCTATTATCTGGGCTCCGGGATTTTTTTTGAGAAAATCTTTGGCAATTACGGATAATAATTGATCGTTGTAGAGCATTTCTCCAGCGTTGTTTACAACGCAGAGCCGATCTCCATCGCTATCGAAGGCAAAACCGGCGTCGAAGTTGTTATAGGACACGAATTTCGTTAAATACTCAACGCTTTTGGCGGTGGTTGGATCCGGAGATCTATTGGGAAAATTTCCGTCCATTTCCTCAAATAAAAGATGATGCCGACCGGGAATCATGGACGTAATGGCCTTTATGGCACTGCTGGTGGCTCCGTTTCCTATGTCCCAAGCGATTTTTAGATCGTTTGAGAATTGAAAATCGGAAATTATCTCTTTCACGTAGCTGGAAAAAATATTGTTCATCACCACTTCCCGACCGCTGCCATCGACAAATTTACGTCCAATGATCATTTCTCCCAATATTTTTATGTCTTTGCCACAAAACGGATCCAGACCCAGCATGAATTTAAAGCCGTTGTAGTCCGGGGGATTGTGGGATCCGGTTACCATGATGCAGGCGTCAAAATTCATCTTGTACTCCGCATAATACACCAGCGGAGTGTGGCACACTCCCAGCGATACGACTTCCATACCGGACT
>JAITAC010000012.1 GCA_031284345.1 Holosporaceae bacterium
CGTATTGTGCCGATGGCGGCATTGGCGGGATTGGTTGCTCCCATGATCTCTCTATTTTTGGGCACGGCATCGCTTCCCTGCAGTACCTGCACCACGATGGGGCCAGACGACATATATTCGCAAATATTATCGTAGAATGCTTTGTCCCGATGTACTTCGTAAAATTTTTCTGCCTGTTCTTTGGTGATACATATTCTTTTTTGAGCGATTATTCTAAGGCCAGCCTGCTCAAAGCGAGCGTTTATACTGCCGGTTATGTTTCGGGCGGTTGCATCTGGTTTTATGATTGAGAGAGTTCTTTGTTTAGACATATTTTCTCCTATGTTAGTTTTATCCATCCCTTCGACGAATGTTCCCAGTATTTTACATTTTTTGTATTTTTTTTCAAGTCGGACCGGAGTTCATCTATGACAGCCAGCTGGGTTTTATCTTGGAGTCCGGAATCCACAACGAATATAATTTTTTCGAAATCGTTTTCCCAGATGCTGTAGTCAAAAGAGTCCAGCATCATTAGTACAGTTGCTTTATTTGGGTTCTCCCGGACGTCGGTGAAATATATGGGCTGCTGATCACAGAATCCGAGTTTTTTATCGCCGTGGGGGATAAACGCGTTGGTGGAAAAAGTCCATAGGGCTTTATCCACGACTTTTATTCTTTCTTCCAGCGGACTAAAAAAGATGCATCTTTTTCCGGAAGAATGCACCTTTTCTAGCAATCCTAGAACCACCGACAGAAATCTTTCGGCGTTGGTGGCATATATGACAAATTCCGTATTGCTGTAATCCGGCATAGCTATCATACCATCACATTATTTAGCACAGATATTACTTAAGAAATCATACAGAAGGCATACACCAAATCCCGTAGCTCCTTCGGAGCAGAGGAAAAGGTCGCAATTGTCAGTGGTGACTTCCACGCCGGCGATGTCCAGATGCGCCCATTTTACGCCATTGATGAACCTCTTCAGAAACTGTGCCGCTGTTATGCTTCCGCCCCTCACCGTTGGTTTAGCTATGTTTTGCATATCGGCAATGGTTGAATTGATACCTTTATTGAAATTATCGGTCATGGGCATGCGCCAGACTTTTTCTCCGGTGACCTCGGACGATTTTTTAATTTGCTCCGCCAGCGTGTCGTCATTGGAGAACAATCCGGCGAATTCGTGGCCCAACGCTACGATGATTGCTCCGGTGAGTGTTGCCAAATCGATCATGTATTCCGGAGAAAATCTATCCTGTGCGTACCAGAGCGCGTCTGCGAGTATGAGACGGCCTTCCGCATCTGTGTTTAGTACCTCGATGGTCTGGCCGGACATGGATTTCACTACGTCGCCCGGACGCTGCGCCGTTCCAGACGGCATATTCTCCACCAGCGCCATAACCCCAATGACGTTCACCGGTAATTTATTGAGCGCAACCGCCTTCAGAACTCCCAGCACTGTTCCGGCTCCGGCCATATCGTAGCGCATTTCGTGCATGCCGTCTCCGGGCTTAAGACTAATGCCGCCGCTGTCAAATGTTACGCCTTTGCCCACCAAAACAATGGGTTTTTCATCAAGCGTACCGCCGTCCCAGCGCAAAATGGCCAGTTTCGGTTCGTTCGCGCTGCCCTGAGCAACTCCCAGCAGTGCATTCATTCCTTGAGCTATCATATCATATTTATTGAGAATCTCGACCTGTCCTCCCAAAGGCAAAAGTTCTTCTTTGGCGATTTCCGCTAGACTCTCCGGATATATAACGTTGGCTGGTTCCAGCACCAGCGTGCGAGTTAAAAAAACCGCTTCCGCTATGTTTTGATATTTTACAAAACTTTCTTTGCATTCTTCGATGTCTGTCGTAAGAAAATAAATTGATGATAATATCGGCAAATCTTTTTTTTCGGTTTTATATTTATCAAAAATCCAGGATTTTAATAGCGCACCAAACGCAATCTGCAATTGGGCAGAAGATTTCGCCGTTACATCCGTGCCGTCAATGGCGACGCCGACTTCGGTATCGAGTTTTTTGGCAGTCTCATATATAGCCGCGCCAATTTTCTGCAGCTCGAGATTGCTCAGTGATTTTCCAGACTCACCTAGACCAACCACAATAACGTAACCGCAGTCATCTCTGGAAGAAATAAACGAAGTTGTCTCGAATAAATTTCCCGAAAACTCTATTTTTTTTATATTTTTTTCTATCTCTCCGGAAAATTTGTCGTTTAGAAGAAGCGCACTGGCGGACAACTGCCCACCGGCGTATACCCCTACGGCAATGCTGCCACTGTTCTTCGGAGAGTCCACAAACGAAACATCTTGAATAACCATGTAAACCTCAACTTTCACAAATACAAGAAGATATCAGAACTCAAGAAAATATCAGAACTGTGGATATCCGGTAATTTTTTTTTACATATGGATTCTTTTCGCTATAAACATTGCCGGATCGATTGTTCGGATATCAACAAATCCAGGCTATACCCAACAGCATAACAAATCAAGCGGGAGTCAGACAGACTTGAGCATTTATATCGGCTTTAGCTTTAATGAGCGCCTTCACGACTTCAGTGTTGCCAAGCTCTAGAGCGCAATATATGAAAATCCGTATTTTATAAACAGTTAGTTAAGTTATTTGTTGTACGCTCGAATTTTCTTTAAACTAAGTTTTGCATAATGAGATATTTTTTGCAAAAACAATGGAAGTCGTTGAGATCTAAATTTTTTTTACGATACCGGTGTCGTGGGAATGAAATTCCGAATATCGACAGTTTTCGTAAGTATTTGCGCACAGGTTTGCTTGGTTCTGTGGTAATAGAAGCGGCATTAACTCTTCCCATCGTTTTACTGCTAATATTTTTTGCGCTAGAAATTACTCGATTAAATATCGCGCAAGTTACAATGGAAGCAATTGCAGCAGAGGCTACTTTTAATTTTATTGCCAAGAAAATGACCATAGATTTCGAGAATATCATCAAGAAACACATGACTTTCAATTGCGGAGAAGTGAGGTG
The DNA here is from genome assembly GCA_031284345.1 of Holosporaceae bacterium. Lineage (GTDB taxonomy): Bacteria > Pseudomonadota > Alphaproteobacteria > UBA3830 > UBA3830 > BNWE01. Next base: position 2,989 of record JAITAC010000012.1, read on the forward strand.
GTATTTTGCGGTGTATGAGAATTTGGACACGATGTTTTCGATTTTCCCTTATGGTGCAGAGGATATATATTGGTATCCGGATAAAAGTTTATATATGAAGACTGATGCGAGTTTTATACAAAAATCTGGAGATATGGAGCTTACAGATCCTCAGTATCCGGAAAATAGTTTTAGCAGTGATAATCCAAGCGATAATTATAAAACACTTTCTGGCAAAGTATTTGTGCTTACCTTTGTGTGTGATTTTAAATTTTCTTTAGATTTGATAAAAAAAATATTTAGTAATGGAAGGAATACGATGGGCGAGACCAGCCACTATATCATTTGGAGCAGGGGATGCGGCATCTGCAATTGAAAAATTAGATTTTTTTGAAGTCGATAATTTGTTTAGGGAGTTCGTTTTTTTTTGCAAACGAACTCCGGTAGAGATCGCTATATTTTTTTATTAACTTTCATGGTTAATTTTGCGCGACCTTTATTATCGTATCCCAGGAAGAGAACGTCTATTTCGTCGCCATCATTAACGATGTCGGTGACTCTCTCCACTCTTTTATCGGACATTTCACTTATGTGCACGAGGCCTTCTCTTTGTCCGAAGAAATTCACGAAAGCGCCGAAGTCCATTACTTTCACGACTTTAGCGTTGTATACGGTGCCATAGACGGGATCCAGGGCAATTCCCTTAATCATGTCCATGGCGCATTCCATTGACGCGGTATTGCTGGCAGAGACCGTAACGTTGCCGTCGTCGTCGATGTCGATTTTGGCTTTGCTGCGCTCGATGATTTCGCGTATAACTTTTCCGCCGGAGCCAATGACCTCGCGAATTTTATCTTTTGGAATGGAGATGGTGGTCATTTTCGGAGCGTTTTCATTTAATTCGGATCTAGCTTCGGCTAATACTTTTGCCATTTCGATCAAAATATGGATACGTCCTTTTTGTGCTTGTTTTATGGCTTTTTCCATGATATCGAAGCTGATACCGGTTACTTTTATGTCCATTTGCAGAGCCGTGATGCCATTTTTAGTACCGGCGACTTTGAAGTCCATGTCTCCCAGATGATCTTCTTCGCCCATGATGTCGCTGAGAACGATGTAATCATCTTCGCCGAGAATTAATCCCATTGCGACGCCGGCCACCGGATTTTTCAGCGGAACACCGGCGTCCATGAGTGCCAGCGACGCTCCGCATACGGACGCCATAGATGACGAACCATTGCAGGACAAAACCTCCGACACTACCCGAATAGAATAAGAAAACGTCTCTTTGGGCGGCAAAACTGCATTTATGGCTCTCCAGGCAAGACGACCATGACCTATTTCTCGGCGTCCCGGACTGCCCAACCGTCCCGTTTCTCCAACGGAGAATGGAGGGAAATTATAGTGCAGCAGAAAACGTTCCTTATATTCTCCGCCCAGAGCGTCCACGATCTGCTCATCCTGAGTAGTCCCCAGTGTCGCAATGGCCAGCGCCTGCGTTTCTCCTCTGGTGAACAATGCAGATCCGTGTACCATCGGTAACACTGAAACATCAACGGATATTTCCCTGATGTCCGAAGATGATCTGCCATCAATGCGTTTCCCCGTGGCAAATAAAGTGGCTCTTACGTGGTTAGAACACACATCGTGAAATATTTCCTTGAGAATTTTTTTATCGGCACAAATGTTTTCCGCAAAATGCGCTTCTATGGATTTAAGAACTTCCGCAAGCGCTTCGTTTCTATCGTGTTTGCATTGCTTTTTGTAGGCGTTTTCTATTTTTTTACCGAAATGCACAGCCATTTCTTTCGCTATTTCCGAGTAATCTTCGCTATGTTCGGCGACTTCCCACGGATCCTTTGCGCATTCTTCGGCCAGATCCAGTATCATGTCGATTACCGGCTGAAATGATTCATGTCCGAATTTCAGAGCCTTCATCATATTTTCTTCCGAGAGCTCGTTGGCTCCGGATTCCACCATCAAAATGCCGTCTTTTGTGCCGGCTATGACCAGATCCAAATCCGAAGCTTCATATGGATTCAACAAAAATTCGCCGTCCCTAAATCCTATTTTGGAAGCGGCAACGGGACCCATAAACGGAATTCCAGAAATAGTAAGAGCCGCAGATGCTCCTATGATGGAAATTATGTCCGGATCGTTTTGAGCATCAAAGCTCAGCACCGTGCATATCAGCTGGGTTTCGTTCTTGAAATTCGGATGAAAAAGCGGCCGTAGTGGTCGATCTATCAACCTGGAAATCAAAGTCTCCCTTTCGGACGGACGTCCTTCTCGTTTTACAAATCCACCGGGAATTTTTCCCGCAGAGTAAGCCTTCTCCACGTAATTCACCGTAAGAGGAAAAAAATCGGACTCCGCCGACGGCTCCTTATTGGCAACAACGCTACACAGCACCGTGGTATCGGCGTACCTGACCACAACAGCGCCAGTGGCTTGGTGTGCTACTCGCCCTGTTTCAATGGAAAGTAACCGACCTCCCCACGTAATTTCTTTTTTAAATATCATTATTTCTTCCTAATTTTATTTGAAACTTCTGATGCAATTAGCGTCTCAATCCGAGTACTTTTATCAGACTTAAATACCTTTCATTGTTGACTCTTTTTAGATAATCCAGCAGTTTCCTTCTTTTACTTACCATAGCTAAAAGACCACGCCTCGAATGAAAATCCTTGGTGTGGATGTTCATGTGATCCCCCAAACTATTAATTCTAGCCGTTAACACAGCCACTTGTACTTCCGGAGATCCTGTATCTCCTTCGTGAATAGCAAATTTGTTTATAATCTCTTGTTTGTTTTCAATCGACATCTTTTTCTCCAATTTTAACATTAATAAATACACATCCTAACGGCTTTCAGCAAACCGCTGTCAGATACGGATCCAATTCCTCGAAAACCACCGTCAAAGTTTTCATGTATGCGCACACATGGCAACGATAACTGATTTTTAAGAGATATGCGTAACCCATTCTGAACCATTTTCACAAGATCGTTCTCCAAATATAAGGCCGGGATGTCGTCCAGCGGACTTTCAATGGGCACAAGCAATCTTATCAACATATCAGTATCATCTATTTTCGATAAATTTTCCAGAGGGATAGCATGTTTTATTGAAAAAAAGCCAGATTCCGTTCTTCTGAGCGCGTCTACGTAGCCTAAAGAGCCTACTTTCTCCGCAATATCCCGAGCAAGACTCCTGACATAGGTGCCAGGAGAACAAATTACGCAAAATCTAAAAATATTATTTTCTACTCCCTCCAGGGATAAAAAAAATATTTCCACTTCCCGCGCAGCTAGCTCAATATTTTCACCTGCTCTGACGCGGTCGCAGGCTCTTCGGCCGAAGATCTTGATGGCGGAAAAAATCGGAGGCAGCTGCCATTGCCGCCCCAAAAAATCCGGCAAAATATTTTTCACCTCTTCTGGAATCGGAATTTTTAACGATTCTCCGGTGATTTTTCCGTCCCGGTCCAGGCTATCGGTGGTTTTTCCAAAGACGATCGTGAAATCGTATTTTTTTCGCTGAGAACTTCCCAAGAACTGTATGAATTTCCGCGCCTCCCCAACGGCAATGGGCAATACGCCGGTGGCAAACGGATCCAGTGTCCCGACGTATCCTGTTCTGGCCCCCAATATTTTTCTGACCTTGATCATGGCAAAATTGGATGACATACCAGGAGGTTTATCCAAACATAGCCATCCATTCATCATGAGAATTCTCTTTTTGCGATTGCCTTCGAACTATTATACTGCTGCTAATAAATCGTCGACGGCATCTAATTTCTCCCAGGTAAACTCAGGCAGTTCGCGACCAAAATGTCCATAGCAGGAGGTTTTTTGGTATATGGGACGCAGCAAATCCAATTTTTTGCAGATAAAATATGGTCGCAAATTAAATATTTTTCGAACTATCCTGGTCAACTCATCATCAGGAACATCACTGGAGTTAAACGACGTTACGGCAACAGAAACCGGATCCGCCACTCCTATGCAGTAGGCTATTTGGATTTCGCATTTTTTGGCGAGTCCTGCCGCCACAATATTTTTGGCCACGTATCTGGCCATATAGGCGCCGGATCGATCGACCTTCGACGGATCTTTCCCGGAGAACGCTCCGCCGCCATGTCGTCCAACTCCGCCGTAGGTATCCTGAATGATTTTTCGTCCGGTTAGTCCGCAATCGCCCATTGGACCTCCGATCTCGAATCTGCCGGTGGCATTGATGTATATTTTACAATCGTTTTTATTGAAAAAACCACTGGAATCCAGCAGCGGATAAATAACTTCCTCCCGCACCGCCTCTTCAATTTTACTTTGAGAAATATTTTTCCCATGTTGCGTCGACACCACCACGCTATCTATTTTTTTCGGCTCTCCGTTTTCGTATTCGAAGGAAATTTGCGTTTTTCCATCTGGTTTCACGAAGTCAACTATATTATTTTTTCTGACCTCCGCGAGTCTTTGGGATAATTGATGGGACCAGTAAATGGGAGCCGGCATGAAGACACTCGTTTCCGAACAGGCATAACCAAAAACCATACCCTGATCTCCAGCGCCTTGTTTTTCTGGATCATTTTTTTCAACCCCCATCGATATGTCCTCAGACTGCTTATTGATGGACGTAATAACTGCGCACGTTCGCCAATCGAATCCGATGGAAGAATCATCATATCCTATTTCTTTTATGGCGTCACGGACGATTTGCTGAATGTCAACAGAAGCGGAACTGGAAATTTCTCCGGCGATAAAAGCCATTCCCGTCGCCACCAGAGTTTCTGCCGCCACTTTTGAATTTCTATCGCGCATCAGCAGAGCATCTAAAATTGAATCTGATATTTGATCTGCGATTTTGTCCGGATGCCCCTCTGTCACTGATTCTGAAGTGAAAATACGTCTCATGTGTCATTCCTCCGCATAAATTAATTACTCCTGAGAAAGTTAGCATATATTTTCTGTCCGTAACAGCGAAAAAAACCGCCGCATAATAAATTTCATTATGAGACGGTCTTGGTTTCCATTTTCCTAATGCTTGTTTTTGGCTTCGTAGCGTTTCAGTATATCTATGGCAGGCTGGTTATTAAGTTTAATAGCAGTTTGCAATAGAGTATCTCCATTTTCATCTAGGTCATTCAGTACATCTGGAGAATATATACTCTCTATCTCAAGTTGCGTCAGATCTTCCTTATTTTTTATAAAATTACGCAATGTAGTTGCCCATTCTTTTGCTTCAATTATTGCGCGAATATTGTGATCGGCAATATTTTTTGTATTGACAAATTTTAGATCTGCACCATACTGCAACAGCAACCGCACTGCTGCGATGTTTTTACCTTCAATTGCGATGTTTAATGGAGTTTTTCCATTTTCATCTTTGTCATTTACTAATAGCAAACGATCTTTTTTGGGGGCGAATCTATACAACATACCTTTTATCGCGTCCACATCGCCATTTCTTATAAAATAACGCAAACCATTCGCCCATTCTTTTGCATTAACTATTGCACGAATATCCGGATCGGCAATATTTCTTGCATGGATAGAACTTAGATCTGCACCATACTGCAACAGCAACCGCACTGCTGCGATGTTTTTACCTTCAATTGCGATGTTTAATGGAGTTTTTCCACTT
>JAITAC010000053.1 GCA_031284345.1 Holosporaceae bacterium
TGTGTATGTTTTGCTGGATTTTACATAGGAGGCTCCAACCTTCAAAAACGACAAAATTCCGCTATCGCAGTCATAGTGGCCGATTCTCAGAGCTAGAGATGGGGCCAGGCCGTTGCGCTTGACAACTTCGTCATAATATCTTCTGCCTGCTACAGCTTCATCGGTGCAGTTATATGAGGCATATTCGGCATTTCTCTTGAAATCCAATCCGCATTCGAGTCCGGCATAAAACGCCCTATTGGACAATCTCTTGCCGTAGCCGAGGATTACGGATCCACCAATGCGCGTGGACGAAGCACTTATCTCCGGATAGAAAATCGGATGTTTATCTTCCTCAGTGGCATTGGGATTAGTAGTATCAGGCTCAAATTTAAACTCGTTCTTGTCGCCGGAATCGCTCAGATTGAAACCAAAACCGAAATATAAACCATTATGGCAGACTAATTCTTCATCTCCTGTTATCGCTTCATCGTCGGCCAAAACGACGGAAATTACACTGAACATGGCCGCTAACATAACTATCTTTTTCATTAAACACTCCTTTACAACAAATACTCCGAAACTCTAACTTTGTTTTTAGAAAAATACAAATATTATTTTTATTAATATAAATATAATATATGGGCGTGTTGTATGAAAAGCACAGTAAAAAAACCAAGGCTGCCGAGACCTGAACAACAGATCTAAGCTAAAAAAAGACTCCCGGACCTAGTTAAAAATTACTTTACCCCAGCACTTTTTTGGCTATATCTACGGATTGTTTGGCGTCCTGAGCATAGTAATCTGCCCCGATTTTCATGGCATAGTCGGCAGTTAAAACTGCCCCACCCACAAAGAAAATTGCCTCTTTGCGTTTTTCCTTTACCAGACGAATGGTTTCTTCCATACTGCCGAGAGTGGTGGTCATCAGAGCGGATAGACCTATTAACTTCACATCATATTCTATCACCGCGCTTAATACCTTCTCAGGAACTACATCGCGGCCCAAATCATAGATGGTGTAGCCGTAGTTTTCCAGAATTACCTTGACTATGTTCTTGCCAATGTCATGGACGTCGCCTTTTACGGTGGCCAAAATGATTTTTCCCTTCGTCAGTCGCTGTTCTCCCGACTTGGCAAGAGTCTTCTGAACTACTGAGAAGGCACTCTGGGCGCTGGCGGCGGCCTGCAGAAGCTGCGGAAGGAAAATAATGCCCTTCTCAAAGGATTTTCCCACTTCATCTAAAGCCGGAATGAGTTTTCCATTTACGATGTCCAGTGGATTATGGTCTTTCAGCAGAGCTTCCGCACACTGAGCCGCTTCTTCTCCCAAACCATGACTTATGGCATAAAAAATATCGTGGGAGAGCTCTTGGGGACGTGACTTTTCCGCCGCCGTCACAGCGGTATTGTATTTATCCACATAAAAAGCGGAATTTACGTCATGGTTCAGCAGCACGTTAAATGCCGCAACGGCGTCGCTCATGGCGGCAATGTTGGGATTGATTATGGGAAGATCCAGTCCGGCACCCAGCGCCAGCGTCAAAAATGACTGATTCAGTAGCTCGCGATTAGGAAGACCAAACGAAATATTCGATACGCCCAGCACAGTTTTGAGATTCAATTCCTCTTTTATGATGCGAATGGCCTTGAGCGTTTCCACCACTTCCGCCTGCTGTACCGACGCCGCCAGAACCAGGCAATCAATGAAAACGTCCTCGCGCTTTATGCCCATATCCAGCGCCGCCTGGAGAATCTTTCTGGCGATGTTTACTCGATCTTCCGCTTTATCGGGGATTCCGTTCTCGTCCAAACACAGTCCTAAAACTGCAGCACCATATTTTTTAACCAATGGCAATACGGATCGCAGAGTCTCATCCTTCCCGTTTACCGAATTAATCAGTGCTTTCCCATTAACAATGCGGAGACCGGCCTCCAGCGCTTTCGGATCCGTCGAATCAATTTGCAGAGGCGCGTCCACAACGGACTGCAAACGACTTACCACCGTGCGCATCATGGCGGCTTCATCAATGCCAGGCAGTCCCACATTTACATCCAGTATTTTGGCCCCCGCTTCCACCTGACTAATACCCTGATTCAAAATGTAATCGATATTATGAGACTGCAAAGCCTGTTTAAATAAACTTTTCCCGGTCGGATTTATGCGCTCGCCAATTATGGCCGGTCTGTCAATGATAACTGTGTTGCCGGCAGAACAAACGGCAGAAAAAGAAAGCTTCTTGCGCAAAACTGGCTTGCGGCTTTGGAGCACTGCCGCAATCTCCTTTATGTACTCCGGAGAAGTGCCGCAACAACCACCAAATATCGTCACTCCCAGATCAATAATCGGAATTAGCTGCTGCGCATATTCTTCCGGCGGTAAATCATATCGATTGTTGGTTAAATTTGGAAGTCCAGCGTTGGCCTTTATAATGACTGGCAAGTCCGTATGGCGACAAATCGTTTCTACTATTGGAAATAATTTCTTAGGTCCCAGCGAACAATTCACTCCCATGGCCGTTACTCCCAGTCCCTCCAGCGTAACTGCCATTGATGCAGGATTGCAGCCCACAAACGTGCGTCCGCTTTCCTCATAACTCATGGTAACAAAAATCGGTAAATCAGAATTTTCCCGCGTCGCCAAAACAGCCGCCTTGACCTCCAGTAAATCAGACATCGTTTCAATGATAACCAGGTCAACCCCCGCTTTTTGGCCGGCTACAACCTGCTCCTGAAAAAGCAAATAAGCCTCTTCAAAAGAAAGACTACCATTGGGTTCCAAAAGTTTTCCAATGGGACCAATATCCAACGCAATTTTTACGTCGTCTTCCCCCGCTGCCCGCCGAGCAATTTTTGCCGCTGCATCAATAATTTCCGCCACAGAAAATTTTATGGCAGATAACTTATACCCGTTGGCCCCAAAAGTGTTCGTGTAAATAATCCCAGAACCTACTTTTATATATTCTCTATGAATACTTTCAATGACCTCAGGATATTCTATGTTCAATATTTCAGGACAAATACCCGATGGCAAATCGGTTTTTTGCAACATGGTTCCCATGCCTCCGTCTAGCAGAGTGAATTTCGTTAGTAAATTATTCATTATGTTCTCCTTCTCGTCGAAAATGACATATGCGACGCATCTTACATATATCACATGAAATATATTCGTTCTTTTGCCAAAATTGACTCACGCCAATCATCGCCGTAACAGATTTAGACGGCGTAAGTAAAAAATTTTGAGTGGTGTGAAGTCCAATTTTTCGTTCTGCATCCAGCATCCGAAGCAATTGAACCTGTGTGGAAAGCGCTACATTTCCATATCCGGGACTATAGCGATTAGTCAGATATCTTTGCTGATGAGCATAGATGGTCTTTAGTCTGTCCTGCAAATCATCGCATATTGCCTCAATGGCAGCAGTAGCACAGCTGTCGATCACCAGCGCGTAGGCCATATCTTGAATTTGAGCGCGACTCAGTAGCCGATCGACGGAAATCCCCAATGTCGCTCCCATAAGAATAATCCCCTCATACTGACGCAATGGCAAATTATAGCATTCCCTCGAATTATCTTCCCGAGCACAATGATCAGCCGAAACCTGTATGGAAAAATAACGATATATGGCTCGGGAATTAATGGTGGCACAGATTTCGGTAAGTCCCTTTTGCACCAATAAATTTATTTCCGGCGTAATAGCGGCGTTATTTTTGTAGCCCAGATAACGAACTGCCTCCTTATATAATTTTTCGTTCGGCTCCAAAGAAAAATTTTTTAAAAATTCTCCTTCCCGAGGCGTTTTTTTTACAGATTCCATAAAAACTTCGCTAAATAACATGTTAAAAACGCTCTCCATTGACTTCCCGAAGCAAATTTTCAACGTTATGGGTGATTTTCTCCGCCACCGCCGGATTGTTCATGGTATATAAATGTATCCCCTGAACTCCGCTGGAAATCAAATCTATTATTTGCTCGGTGGCGTAGGCAATACCCGCATCAAAAAGTGCCGCCGGAGATTTCTCGAAACAACTAAGCATGCGCGAAAGCTTAGTCGGTAAAGTGGCTCCGCAAAGCGTAACAATTTTTTCGATCCTGTGCTTATCCACCGCCGGCATAATGCCTGCTTCCACCGGAACATCAACGCCCACGGCCCGCACTTTGTCCATGAATCTGTAAAAATCGCCGTTGTCATAAAATAACTGCGATATGAGATGTGACGCACCTGCATCGACCTTCTCTTTCAAATGACGAACGTCTTCTGCGCTGTCACCGGATTCCGGATGCCCTTCTGGATAACAGGCGGCGGCAATGTGAAAGCCCCCCTTCCGCTTAATTAAACATATCAGCTCCTGGACGTACGCAAAATCGCCGGCATAGCTATCTTTTAGGCGATCCCCCCGCAGCGCCAGCACATTCTCCAGGTGATTTTCCTTCAGCAGATCCAGCGTCTCCTCCAGACTGCGCCGCGAAGAGTTGACGCATGTCATGTGAGCCAACGATTCAATGCCATGCTCCTTCTTGATGTAACCCGCTGTCTTCACCGTAATGTTATCGTTGGCGGCACTGCCACCGGCGCCGCAAGTTACACTGATAAAATCAGGATGTAGCTGAGCTAAATGAGCAATGATTTTATGGATCTCACCTTCGGCGGAATCTTTTTTGGGAGGAAATATCTCGAATGAAAATAAACACTTTTTTCTTTGAAACAAATCAGATAAGTACATAAATACCTCACTTTTTATCTGGAAACAAAAATCTTCTGAAAAATTATTCGTGATTTTTCAGCTTTTCTTGCAAAAAATAACCGTTTTTCTTATGACAATTTTCAAAATAGATGCGGCAATAAGCTTCACCCGAAACCGCTGAAGATAATCTCTTTTCATAAAGAGTAACAATTAAAAATTTGGTAATCAATAATTTTTTATATCATTCTTTGTTTGATACTATGATATACATTAAAGTTTGTCAAACGTACTACAAGGTCTATAAATTAGCAATTCCAGAACCTCAGCTTGCTTTTTTCAATTTTAGATGTTGCCGAATAATTGCAGCATAGTACTTATAGGCTAGATTTTTGTGCGTTATGCTGAAATTACTGCTGTGTATGCGACGAAAACATGTAATAATCGGTAACTTGGCGGTTTTTATGTTTTGCTCCTTGAGATGTAGTTGCCACAATATGGCGTCTCCGGCCTGAAAATTTTCGTCGAAGTTGCCGATCTGATCGAATAGCGCTCGCCGCATGAGCGCACACCCGGCTAATGCCCCAAATAATCCCGCTCCGAACAGCTCGTAGGGCTGCTGCTTATTGGTGTGCAACGGAGCTTTGCGAAATATTTTTTGACGCTCCTCCGGCATTATATCCGGAGAAATAAAATTTATCCGCATGGAAAAAATCGCTTGCAGTTCAGGATATTTATATAATTCGTTGTACAGAAAAGCGAGGGCATTTTTTTCCAGAAGATCGTCGGCGTCGTGGAACATTATAAAATCTCCGGTTGCATGCTCCAGACCGATATTTCTTGCCGCCGGAGCTCCGGATGGCGGTATCTGTATGACTTGGCAACCGGCAGCAGACGCAATTGCCGCTGTATCATCGGTGGAACCATCGTCCACCACTATGATTTCGACATTCTCTCCAATGGATTGTCCTTTTACGCTTAAAATTGCGTCTCGAATATATTTGGATGCATTCCGAGCCGGTATAATAACCGAAATCAACGATTGGCGCTGGGCATATCTTTCGCCAACAATCCTTCGAAGATTTTCAAAAACAAAATCGTAGGGAGCATCGTTTTCTCTGTATAACACGAAAACATCTTTCGTATTATATCTTAGTATAGTGTTTTCGCCGTGGATGCAACGGTTATAATAATCTTCCTTTAGGCAGTGATTGAGACATATTCCGATGGTTTGCATTCTAAAAAGTAATTCTGTATCCTCGCCAATTCCGAACTCATTCATAAAGCCACCGCATTTTTCAAAAGCTTCGCCTTTTACGATGGCAGACGCCAAGTAATATTGCTCCCAGACTTCCCTTTCCAGCTCATTTTGAGTTTGCTCTAGGTTTTTTAATTTATCATCTGTTAGAAAATTTTTATAACGGGTAAATACAATTTCACATTCCGGATGTTCATGAAAATATTTCGCCTGGGCCATGAGTTTCCCTGGGACATAGGAGTCATCGGAGTCCAAGAACGCGATCCATTTTCCGGTCGCTTTTTCGATGCCTAAATTTCTACTCGCTGCTACGCCGCGATTTTCCTGATAGAAATATTTTACCTGCGTACCATAATTGCCGTTGGCAATTAATTCGGCTGTGCCATCGCTGGAGCCATCGTCCACGATAATTATCTCAATGTTTGGATAGTCCTGCTTTAGAATGCTATCTATGGCTTTGGGAAGAAATTTCACTCGATTATAGGTGGGAATCACAACCGAAATAAGTGGATACTCATTCATGATGGCTAGCACTCCTGTGGCAAAGCGGGGGACCATCCTTCCCAATCTTCCACATCGTGGATCGGGTCGGCGATAAGCATCGCCTGTATGTCCGAATACTCCGTAAGCTTCATTTCGAAATCGTCTTCGGCGGCTATGCTGGCGTTTATGTTTATGTTGGATATGGAGACATTTACCTTCTTTTCATTGCTTACGATTATTATATCCGCTAGCAGGAGTTCGTCCATGAAACGATCGAATTTCTCGTCTATATTCGGTGGAATGTTTGGAATATTTTTTAGTAAAGTGAGGATTTCGTCTCGGGAATATCCATCAATTATTTTTTCAAATACCATGCTGCCAAATATATTGATGGAATAGTAAACACCAGTGAGATAATTAATTATTATGGCTATGCCATCGGATATATCACAGAATATTTTTTCTTCGTTAAGCTTGTACATATTGTTTCCTTTCATTATTCCAATTAACTTC
>JAITAC010000057.1 GCA_031284345.1 Holosporaceae bacterium
CCATATAAAACACACTTTCGAAGAAGCATTAGATATCTTTAATTATCCATTTTTTAAATTATTGAGAACAGCACACGAAATTCATAGAAAAAATTTCGATGAACAATCGGTGCAAATAAGCGATATCCTTAGTGTAAAAACCGGAGGTTGCTCCGAAGATTGCGCCTACTGTGCCCAATCAGCCCGAAACGGCGCCCAAATGTCCAAGCAGCCGATGCTTGATCTGGAAACAGTTCTAGAATCCGCTCGCAAAGCCCAAAAACGCGGCGCCAGTCGGTTTTGCATGAGCACGTCCGGGCGCTGCTTATCCTCTGTGGACGAATTTGAAAAAATATGCACGATGGTGAGAGCCGTAAAAAATCTCGGTATGGAGACTTGTGTTACCCTCGGGTTTTTAACGGAAACACAGGCTCTTAAACTAAAAGCATCCGGACTGGATTACTATAATCATAACGTAGATACTTCTCCGGAATTCTATTCTTGCATCGTTTCCACCAGAACCATTGAAGATCGCATCAAAACCGTGGAAATAGTGCAGAAAGCCGGCATTAACGTCTGCTCCGGAGGTATTGTTGGCATGGGAGAAACCAACGAAGACCGAATAAAAATGCTGGTTTTGCTTGCAAATCTCGCTGCTCCGCCTCGCTGCGTGCCCATAAATAAACTGGTGAAAATTCCCGGTACTCGCGTCGATGATTCCAAACCCATCGATGATTTTGACTTCATAAGAGTTATTGCATTGGCGCGTATTTTGATGCCAAAATCCTACGTAAAAATTGCCGCCGGACGAAATACGCTGTCTGAATCTACTCAGGCTCTGTGCATATTTGCCGGAGCCAACGCATTATTTTCCAGCGAAAAATTGCTGACCGTTGATAATATAAAAAATAACGCTGACGGAAAATTGTTCGACAAACTAAATCTGAAAATAGAACGTCCTCAATTGTGATTTCGGGGAAAAAAATAAAAGGAGATCTCATTGTGAATTCGAAAAAAAGCGTTGCCATCGTAAGTTTTGGCACATTGCTGGAGTGGGCTGAATTTACATTTTTTGCTTACATGGCAGATTATTTGTCGGCTTTATTTTTTCCCGCTGACGACGCCACTTTCGCCCGATTAAAAATCTATGGCGTGTTCGCCGCCAGCTATATTATGCGTCCAATTGGAGCAATTATTTTCGGACACATGGGCGATAAATATGGACGAAAAAAGCCCATGATGGCCTCGCTTTTTCTAATGGCTTTGGCGACCTGCGGCATAGGAATATTGCCGATTTATGATTCCATAGGTTATGCATCTTCTATTTTTTTGGTTATTTTCAGAATGCTTCAGGGAATTGCCGTTGGTGGAGAATTTAATGGCGCCACTGTTTTGCTTACGGAATACGATAAACGTCGTCCTTTTTTAGCCGGTTCCTGGACTTCATTTGCTGCTTCAGCAGGCATGGCTTTGGGCAGTTTAGCAGCTACCATCGTATCATTTTTTGGGAATAATTTTTTTTGGAGAATTCCATTTTTGCTGAGTGCCGTTATTGCCATAGCGGCCGTATATTTTCGGCGCGACATAAAAGAAACGGACGATTTTTGCAGAGCCAAGGCAAACAATGAATTATTTAATATTCCGATAGCTGCCGCATGGCTTCATAATAAAGCTGGTTTAGTCTGTACGGCAGCTTTTTCCATATTTGTTTCTGTTTTTGTTTACACCGGAAACGTATATTATAGAACCATGGCAGTGAGTGTTGGCGGTCTGCCGCCGGAGCAGGCAGCGACGGCTGTTACTGTAGGCATTGTGCTTGATACCATATTAATTCCCATTTTTGCCTGTTTGGCGGACAAATTCAACGGCTACAAATTATGTTTTGCGGGATTATTTTTGGCATTGGTTATGAGTCCGCTGATAATGTATATGGGCAGCAGCGGCAGTTTTGTCTGGGCCATATTTGGCCAATTGATTTACGGAGTTTTGGATGCAATTGTGTCTGCCACTGCATTTACGATACTGCTGAGACAATTCAAAACCGGCGCCAAGTATAGTGGCAGCAGTTTGGCCTGGTCCGTAAGTACTGCTATATTTGGCGGAACCACGCTGATGATAAATGAATTTCTAGTGGGACACTTAAACTTATGGGCCGGTCCTGGGCTATATATGTCGTTCAGTGCTCTTATTTGCTTAGTTGCTGTCAGATATGTTTTGCGAAGGTCTCATGGTTTACTCTTGTCCATTAAGGGAATTATATAATTGAGAACCATCAGACAATCTCGGAGATGAGCACTCAAATATTGTACATCCAATTCCCAAAATACAGACTACGATATGCAATTGAAGAAAACACGCCTTAATGTTTCTGGAGAATTTAGACCATATAACATGTCGGAATTCAATATATTTTTTCCCCAGCACAGGAGTTTAGGGAAAAAATTTCGTTCCTCATAAGGTGCAAGGAAGCTTTATTCTTAAGTGATAACCCAAGCTCACTATACTTACTGCCCAAATAGCAATAAGTATAGAGAACCTGAGAATGAAGAACCACTATTTCTTCTTTTTTATCTTTAACTGATCCTGCAGATTGTCTTTCTCCGACAGATTCTGCGATTCCATCAAACCTCCTTTTTCAGATACTTCACTTTCTTCGACATATTTTGCGGCTTCCTCTCTTATCTGTTTACACACGGAGTTAATATTCTTTTTCAGATGCTTCACTTTCTCCTCTGCGGGCTCTAATTCATTTCCTGTCTCTAACGGATCCTGCAGATTGGAAGGCTGCTGCAGGATCATATTGTCGACGATATG
>JAITAC010000060.1 GCA_031284345.1 Holosporaceae bacterium
AAGAGTGAAGTGCAACAGTGGTATTAATTGAGATTTGAGTATCTAAATACTTCTAGTTGAGTAAGAATTTATTTGAAAAGGTCATATGAAGAAGTTAATCTCGAATTTGATTTAATAATACCAGATCCCATCTCTGATTTGCCGTTGCCGACTGGGCAGCGACTGGTACAAAGTTCATCCCAGAAGAAATTTGGATAATTCAAAATGGGATCTGGTATTAGACAAGCTTTGTACATGAGCGCTGTTAGTGCAATCAAGAGCAATCCAAAGGTGACAGAATTTTATTCTCGACTAAGATTGGCTGGAAAACCCGCGTTTGTCGCGCTAACAGCGGTCGCTAGAAAAATGCTCGTCATTCTTAACGCCAAAATGAGATTATTCTACGCCGGAGAAACTGTCTTCTGAAAATTTCAAAAATACGGTTGAGTTGATAATTCTTAGCTCAAAAATGAGGCTATTCCGAGAGGATAAAAAACTATTTTTAGAAAATCTTCTAGCTCTAAAAAAATACGGTTGACTGGCATCACAACTCCGAGAGAAGAAGGAGAGAGTGTGTGATTATAAATATGTAAAATAAGTCTAAAAATCAGGATGTCCCAGAATCCGTTGCCGGTAAAATATGAGATACAAGAACATCACTAATACCTGATCCCATTTTGAATTATCCAAACAACTTGCGGAATGCGTACTGTACCAGTAGCTGCCCAGTCGACAATGGCCAATCAGAGATGGGATCTGGTATAATTCCATATTAATTCCACATTTCCTTCAGATTTTCATCCTTTGACAACGCCAGCAGATAGCCCAAATCAAAATTACGGTGCACACATATAGACATTATAATATTTTTAAAGTCAAAAGAAAGAACCAAAAGAGAAGGAATATGAACAAATTCCGTCAAGAGGCAGCCGTCGCTGATTTTCTCCGAAGATCGCACCTCAAACACAGAAAAATCCGTAGTTATGCCAATTTTCATGTGCTTAGAAGCAGCTTCCATTGCTGTCCACAGCGTGCATTTCCCTTTTTTATTATCCTCAAAAAAGGCTCCGTTGGATATAAAAAAATCCAACTCCAGCAAGAGTCTGTCTAAAAAATTATCCACCAGCTCCAGATCTATTCCTAAAATAAAATTTTTCGAATGACAGATGGAAACACCAAAATTTCCGGCATGAGCAATGGTTAAATCGTAATTGCCATTTAACAATATGGGATTCCCCTGAAGAGCATTTGCTATTTTTACGTCCCGCAGCGAAAAATTTTTTAAAAACTCTTGAGCAGCAATTTTAGAAGATAATCGCCCCAAAATGTGACTAAGTTGTTTTTTAGGAAATTTATAAGTATTGAAAACAGCCCAATCTTCGGGATCGAAAATTTCTTTTGCAATTTCCTGTAAATATTCGGTTTTTTCTGTAACGCGAACTGCTCCCAGGCTAATGCCTGCAGGATGAACGTATTGGTAGCGCAGGTATGGAGTCGTCACGTTTTTAGCACCTCTGCCGCAGCCTTGTCTGGATCCGCCGATATTTGCGCCATGATCCCCGCGAATTTTTTCTTTTGTTCGGCGATTTGAGAAGGATTTTCAAGAATCGAAATTGCCTGATGAAAAATATTTTTCCCGGTGCAGTCCCACTGGAGCAACTCCGGCATGATGTTCTGCTGGGCCAAAATATTTATCAGGCATACGTGTTTTATGCGAATCAAAAATTTCACAATGGCGTAGGTGACCAGCGACGTCTTATAGATGATGATGGACGGAATGCCGATGCGCGCCAATTCCAAAGTAACGGTTCCGGAAGCCGCCACCGCCAGATCCGACGTATAGTAGGCCATAACTTTCAAAGCTTTGTCTGTAATCACCAATGGTTTTTGACGCCAATGACAAACTGACACTTCTAAAATTTTTTTCATGGATTCGGTTGTGGGTATAATAAATTTTACAGCTCCGTAATTGGCGGCCATTAGATTTGCGAATTCCTCCAGTGGCGGCAGATGTTTATCCAGCTCAGATTGCCTACTTCCCGGCAGCAATACAATCGATCGATTTTCGGCCGCTAATCCCTGTGCTTTTTTAAAATTTTCCAGCAGCAGCTCACTTGGCTTTTCGAAATCTACATCGGTTGCAATCGGATGCCCCACAAATACCGTATCAAGGCCATGTTTCCGGAACAATTCTGGCTCAAACGGCAAGAGCACCAGCAATTTATCGATAAATTTATGCATGGATTTCGCCCGCCATCCTCTCCAGGCCCAGACCGGAGGCGCCACATAGTGGATTATGGGTGGAGACGCCTGCGATTGTTTTTTTATTTTTTTTGCAATTCTATGAGTAAATCCAGACGAATCTATGGTGATTATGATATTCGGATTATAGATGGAAATGGCAGCTACGGTTTTGTCGATCAATCGTTTTAGGCGGAAAATTTTTCCCAACACTTCAAAAATTCCAATTATGGATAACTCGTCTATGGAAAACAACTCTTTCAGCCCAACTTTTTTCATGCAAGGACCGCCAATTCCGAAAAATTCAATGGGATCTAGGCATATGCGGCGCATACTTTCCATTAGTTTGGCGGCAAGATAGTCACCGGAAGATTCTCCGGCTATTATAAAAACTTTTTTAATCATATTACTCGGTACACAATATTTTGACGCTAATCCGCTATGATTTCACAATTATTTCGGATAGATTCACAATTCATTTTTCTACTCATAAAGTGGGGTAATTTTTGCTATAATACCAGATCCTATTTCCGGTATTCAAATTCAGCTGCTGATTCTAGGTATAATTTTTGGATCTCGATAATCTCATTTATTAAAATCAACTTTTTTCATTATACATGATTTACTCTGGCACAACTAGCCTTAACGTGGCAAAAACTTGTATCTTTGAGTAGATCGACCAATTAGAGCTAATATATTGATATTAGAGGCAGAAAGAAGCTGTGTTACACCTTGCGCCATCTGCAGTGTAGAATCGATTCCCATGAGATTTTAATAATACTTTTTTAGATAATCCACTGGATCATCCAACTGCTGCGGCTGAATATCAACAACAATTTTGCCTCCGTTCAGCAGAATTATGCGATCTGATATTTTAGTCAAAAAATCTAGGTCGTGGGATGCAATCACCATGGTGACTCCCATTTCGCAGACGGATTCCAGCAGTGTCACCACATCGGTTGTGGTGGCGACGTCGAGGCCCGACGTGGGTTCATCGCAAAGTAAGATATCCGGCTTTATCATAAGACTGCGAGCAAGAGCTACGCGCTGTTTCTGGCCACCGGACAAATGTCTCGGATATGTGTTAGCTTTGGACGCAATTCCAAGATTCTTTAGCATGTCATGGGCGTGCTGGAGGTGATTCTGTTTTTTTTCCTTTAGCGAAGGAGCATAGGTCAAATTTTCCAGCACTGTCAAATGTGGGAATAGTTGAAAATCCTGAAACATGAATCCGACTCTGCCGTTGCATTCGATTGAGCCGCTATCCGGAGTGTCCAGCTTTTGTATGCAGCGCAGCAGTGTGGATTTTCCACCGCCAGACGGACCTGCCAATCCAACAATATCGGACTTTTTTACCGAAAAACTCGCGTTATCCAGCACGAGGGTTTCGTTGAACTGTTTGCGAATGTTAGATACCTTTAGCATACTTCTCACTCCGCTCAATCTTCCTTCCGATGAATTCGATGAACAGTCCCATACAATAATAATAGGCGCCGGCGACACACAACGGCAAAAAGTACTCAAATCGTTCCGCAGCCAGGGTCTGGGATCTCCGCATCAGATCCATACCACCGATGGTGGCGATGAGAGCCGTTTCCTTCAACAGAGCTATCACCTCTCCCACCATGGCCGGCAAAATATTTCTCACAACCTGAGGCAGAATTATATCTCTCCACATGGGGACCATCGAAATTTCCAGAGTCTGTGCCGCTTCAAATTGGCCTTTGGGAATGCTCTCGATGCCAGCACGGAGAATTTCCGCCACATAGGCAGAACTATTTAAACCAAATGCAATAACTCCGGCACTAATGGCTGTAAGTTTGACGCCAAAAATACCAGGTATGGTGAAATATATAAAGCTCAACTGCAAAATAACAGGAGTCCCCCGAATCACCGAGATTATGCTGTTGATAAAGCATCTGCCAATACCGTTATATCTCAGAACCGACATCAGTAGTCCCAAGAAAATGCTAATGCACATTCCTCCCAGCAATAGCTTCAGAGTAATTGCTATTCCGGTTCCTACATAAATAATACTATACGTGAGCTTTTCCAATCTTTATTCCTCAGGCAATTGCCATTTTTTCATTAATTTTTTCAACTCGCCATTTTGCTCTAATTTTTTCAAAATAGCATTGACTTTCTCCCGAAGATCAGATTGTTTTTTGAAAATTATCGCATATCCTTCATCGGATTTGGCCACAATATTGTAAGCCAATTCCGGATTGACATTACAAAAAGATTGCGCCTGCACGTTATCCAGCAATACACAGTCCACCTGACCAGCCTTCAGAGCTTCTATTATCTGGCCATTGTTGTCCATTATTACCAATTGAGCAGCAGTAGCGTTTGTTTTGGCCCATATTTCCATGGTACTTCCCAATTGACATGCAACTTTGACATTAATCATTTCATCTGGATTTCTATGTGGCTCATTTTTCATGTATACCGCCGCAATGCTTTCCGCATAATAGCACCTTGAGAGATCGAAATTTTTTCTGCGCTCCGGAGTAGATGTAATGGTCGAAATGGCAGCATCCAGAGAGTCATTTTGCAGGGACGCCAATATGGAACAAAATTGCATATCCTCAAACTCCGCTTCTTTGCCTATTTCTTTCGCCACAATACGAGCTATATCTATGTCGAATCCCTTCAATTCGCCATTTTCGTAATATTCGAACGGTGGATAATCGGCACAGGTGCCGAATTTTATTTTTCCGCTTGATTTTTTTTCGCCACATCCTGATAACACAAGCATTATGCAAGATAGCATCGCAAATATCTTTCTGATCATAAAAAGCCTCCTGACGCAGCTATATAGGGACTATGGAAGAGCCTTTTTCAAGCATTTTAATTGCCATCCGTCTTGCTTTATTAAGTTTTCTTTCTCGGCTCTGAGTTTTTTTTCTCGCAGATGGCATTAACAGTCCCATATTCTCACTTTTGAGCTTATAATGCAACAGTAGCTTGAATAACAGAAGGAGGAAGGGACTATCGAGATTCGAGAATTTTTTTCGTAATAGTAGGAAAAACAAACAAGAGAAGGAGTCTGCTTTTTATAAGCCTGGCAGCGTGCTACTCTCCCACGCCATAAGACGCAGTACCATTGCCGCTGAGGACTTTCGCTTTCCAGTTCGGGATGGGATGGAGCGTGTTATTCCTCGCTATGGCCACCAAGCCAATAAAAAGCAGACCGAAATTCATAGAAATGAACTTCAATTGACAAACTTCAAATAAAACTCATAAGCCGAAGAAGCTTATGACTGATTGCTGTAAGTATCAAGCCAATCGGGATATTAGTACTGGTTAGCTTCACGCATTACTGCGCTTCCACACCCAGCCTATCAACGTGGTGGTCTTCCACGTCCCTGATGGCGAGAACTAATTTTGAGGTGAGTTTCCCGCTTAGATGCTTTCAGCGGTTATCTCTTCCATGTTATGGCTACTCGGCGATGCGACTGGCGTCACAACCGATACACTAGTGACATGTCCACTCCGGTCCTCTCGTACTAGGAGCAGCTCCTCTCAATTCTCGAACACCCACGGCAGATAGGGACCAAACTGTCTCGCGACGTTCTGAACCCA
>JAITAC010000063.1 GCA_031284345.1 Holosporaceae bacterium
AGGAGACTGTTTTAGTAAAATGCTCCATACACTGAAACGAGGTGTTTTCGAGCTGCAGGAGATACGTCGTCAAGAAGTTAGTTGGATGAAAGAAGCCAGCAATGAATTTTCAAAATTAAACATTTTGGAAGGTCTAGTTAAATACGAAAACAACGGGAAACTTCATGCAATTGAAGATCAAAATATCGTCGATATTGTTGCAAATAAATATTTGGAATTCGAAAAACAGGGAAGTACATCTGTTCTTTGCTATAGAAAAAATGACTGCAGAAAAATAAATGAACACATTCGTTTTTTAAAAAAAGCCAAAGGAGAACTTAGCGAAGATATCATAAAAGTCAATGAAAGAATTTTTTCCATTGGTGAACGTATTATGTTTTTAGAAAACAACAAGAAATATAGCGTTAAAAATGGTCAATTTGCATTTATAATCAATGTATCGAAAAACGATAACAAACATCAAAAATTATTTTTACATGTTCAATTGGAAAATGGGGAAAATACAATTATTAATACATCAGAATATGATAAAATTGATCATTCGTACGCGATGACACTGCATAAATCTCAGGGAAAAACCATTGGTAATGTCATAGTTGTTGCGGATAAAATGATGGATGCCAGCGCAACTTATGTTGCCATGACTCGTCATAAAAAAGATGTTGCTGTATTTTACAAAACAGCAGATTTTCGAAATTTTAAATCGTTAGCAGATAATCTTTCAAAGTATCGGCATAAAGACTCAGTTGTGGATTACAATGCTCAAGATAATTCGAATAAAATTAGAGTTTATGAATACAAGAACAATATCGTGAAAATGAGCAAAATCCTTCGAGAAATACACGCTGGTAAATTAGATTGGAAAGAATATCATGAACTAAAAAATGCAAATCTGATCATTGCTAGAGAAATTGCTCAAAATTATGATTCCCATAAACTGTATTTGAATCAAATTGGGATCACCAGAGAAAAACTAGAGATCTCAGCTGGACTCAGGCAACGTCCACTGACTGATGTGGAAATAAATGCAAAAAATATCGTGGAGTTGTATGCAAAATCGTCGGAAGAAACAAGAAATCTCTTTCGCATTATGAAGGAAGAGGAATTTAACATCACAAAACATTCGAAGTATACTGAATACACGCGAATTCTGGAAATACGAAATGATCTAGCAAAAGAAATATTATTGAATTATACACTGCATCGAGAATTCGTAAATCAAATATCGCGTGAATATTTTATCTCTCAAAAAAGCATGGTAAATCAGATTATCTACGCCGAGCAGATGAAAGAAAAAGCAAATTTCGCGGGGATGAATTTCTTTCAAAAGCTTGAAAATATGAAAGCCAATAGAATTCCAAATTATGGAGGAAATAATGTTGCATATTTTGTTGACACCAATAAAAAACGAGAAGATTATGAACTTCGAAATGAGGTGTATTTATGTAATTTCAACTATGCTCCACATGTGTCAAAATCAATGGTGTATGCCTATTGCGGAAAGCATAATATAGACTTTTGTCTCAACAAAGGAAACTTAACATATGAATACGCCAGCATCATTGCGCATCAAAAAATAAATGCCTGTGGTTTGAAAGAGCCTTCTATGAAAATAATACAGGACAGTATTAAGCAAGCTTTGTGTTTTCAGTCGCTGAAGAGAGCAGAAAATATAATAGATTTATCCAATGAAAAGATACTACAGCTTTCTGCAAAAGCCGCTATTCTTTCGGAGCACTTAAGTGCGAAAAACATGCATATTTTGAATGATAAAACAATCATGCACGAAGCGTTTTTTGTTATAAGAGATAAGAATAATCAGGAAATTAAAGATTATGCGTCGCGCATTGCATTTCTCAATTTTGAAGATTTTTCAAAAGAGAAGGAAATGCAAAAAACGCAAGAATTGGAACAGATCAGATTTCGTAGTTCTGGGATTGAAATGTAATTTGCCTAGCCGCACGCTCGATAAAATGACCATCACACGCACGGCATCGCCGTTAATCGAAAATTTATATTTCGGGAGTACAATATCCTAGGTTGTATTTGTGTGGTGACATTATAGAAAATTGGTGGTAGGGATGTTTTTGCAGTTTGGAAACATAGAATCGTTGAGCAATCCCCTGATGATGAGGGCTAAACGCGAGGGGGGGGGGGTAGATATTCTCTCGTTAGAAAAAAGATTTTTCGCTGCGAATTTGCCTGTCTTTTTAATTCTTGGACCGCGCCATGAGCTGGTTCAGGAGGGTTTCCACACGATTTCTCGCTGCGGCGCGCAGGAAATCCCTCGTGAAGCGGCCGATTTCGGGCTATGTGGCGATATTGTTGGCGGTGACGATCCCCGTGCTGCTGCTCGGCGCCAAGTACGTCGTAGACAGGGGCAATCACGACATGGCGCTGCTGGAGAAGGCGCAATCGGCGAGCCTGAGCAAGAAATGTGCCAAGGAGGCGGCGCTGAAGGTCGCCAAAAAATGGAATCCTGCGCTGACATTGGCGGATCAAAAAGAGGCTCTTTTGCGAATCGCCGACGAGGTCTACAACGCCGCTCCGATCCACGACGACAGCGTCTTGGGCCGCGCGATCCCGGGACTGGACGTAACGACCGGCATTAGCGCCAAGCAGAGCTCGTCCATGTTCGGCGCGCTGAGCATCAGTCGCAACAAAGCGTCTCACTCTCCATCGCTGCGCACGGTCAAATATGAGGAGGTGAAGGGCGTTTTAGTACGCGTCAAGACCTACTCGAACGAATATAAATTAGTGCTGCCGATTTTTCAACTGTACGATGCAATTTACAATATGGAAAAAGATCCATATTTCGCGCTAGAAGACGCATGCAAAGACGTATGCTTCGCGCTAGAAGACGCAACCGGACCTTATCCGTACATAACTTTGCGCACGGAAAATCTTCCTCATCTCAAAAATGGGGAAAAAGCTAAGCCAAAGACCTTAATTTCCAGCACCGACGACACAAAATACATGAAAAGGCTGGATCCAGAAGACAATAAAGTGCAACTCACGGTTGAAGGAGATAGGATCAAGGTTCTCACAGACAACGACATAGGCTACGCCGTTCCAGCCGAGTGCAATGTGGACATCGTGCTGGCGATTCCAACCAACGCCGCCGCCAATAACATTAATAATCAAGACCAAAACTCAGCGACCGCAGGATCTTGCTATGCGGACCCCAGCACAACTCAGACGGATGACGCCAAAGAAACGCCGATATATCAAATCGCTCAGGCATATCGGACGTTTCTGAAGGACCATTTTCTGTTTACCCGCGGCGTGAACGTCGGATTGATCCCATACTCTGGAAACTGCTCTCTCCCAGTGGATAGATTGAACGACTGGACCGAACAGCCGAAAAAATTCGTGAAGGAAGGATTCGCGAACGCGGCCGCTTGCCCGCAGCGCCTGATGGGGGCGTTTTTGTACGGCACCATGAGCAAAAATTGGCCTAAATCCAGCGGAAAACTGGATTTTCAGGAGGATTCCTGTGGATTGACGGAGCATTCCATCACGAACATCATGTGTCGCACGGGGAAATTTGCGGCGGAGCCGACCTACGGAAATAATATTTTGTGTGTTGGCGACCTGCTTGCGACGTCTGATCCATCAGGGTCTGCGGGGGCGAATTATTCCCCGAAATTCCGTCGAAAACCGTTTGTGAACTGCCATTTTTGTCACGCGAATCTGCTGAGCATGAGCGCCGACCTCGATGCGCAGGAATATTGTTTCAATCCGTTCCACATCGTGGAGTTGCAATCGGATGTATCGAAAATTTGCGATTTACTGAGCCTATTTTACCCGATAAAACTTGCGAACAACGGCGAATCGAACTTTTTATTTATCCCGCTGAGCTGGGCGGACAACCTGTTCCAGAGCTGGGCGGCGGATCCGCAATGCGTCGCGCTTGACACCATCGACATAGCCGCCGGCGTAAAAGGAGGCCAACTATCGCGCCCATCGAAGACAACCACAGGTCGCAAAAAGGCCGTGATTTTGGTGGTCAATAAGCCCGACTGGTTTGAGCCAAACGAACTCACCTACATCGGATACAACAACGATTTCTCGGAGATCCCGATGGTGGAATCGGACAAGATAGATTTCTCAATAAACTACAGCGATACCTCCCGCAAATTCCTCTACGGCGACGCCTACGACGGCACCATCGCCGGACCGAGGAAAATCCTCAAATATACAACCACAAGTGGCACCATATCACGCAACTCCGCTTCCGGATACTACGAAACCTCCGCCTCCGACGGCAAACCCAACGGAAAACTCTCATTCCCAGAAAAAAGATTGCTGAAAGTCACTGTGGAGCCTACAGTTATTGGCTGCTCATGGACAAAATGGCCGCAAACCACAGTGTTTGCATCTGAATTCAGCAACTCCAAATGGTCAGCCATATGTCATGACGGCGGTAAACTACACGCTATCCTCAAAGAAAGCACAGGTACTGGAACAATATTGACGTCCGTCAACGGCGTTTCCTGGACAAAATGGCCAACAACCGCTGCTACAGTAGCCGATATTAGTTCAAGCAGATGGCTTGGTCTTTCCTATATATTGGGAAAATTGTATGCCATAGAATGCTCCAGCGGCACGGTTATTTACACATCAGATGGCGGCGTTAGTTGGACCAAATGGAGCAAAACGGCAGAAGAAGGATTCGGAAGCAACGGCAACTACCATAGGATTTATTTCTTTGGCAACAAATACTACACCATAGATTATTCCTCCGGC
>JAITAC010000002.1 GCA_031284345.1 Holosporaceae bacterium
ATGATATGTGTAGAAATCCGTGGCGCGCCCCAGGGAAGGACCATATATAAATACCATAAGTATGGGAAATAAGTCTCAGAACCAGGATGTTCTAGAATCCGCAGGAGGTGCGGGGATAAGTATTAAAAGAAACATATCCAAAATTCCGCATCGTTTGTTGCCGTAAGACAATGTTTCCGTGGGTCTAATATCAGATCCCATCTCTGATTTGCCATTGCCGACTTGGCAGCGACTGGTACAGCACGCATTCCGCAAGTTTTTTGGATAATTCAAAATGGGATCTGGTCTAATGCATTTAACCCGCCACAACTATATAACAAAAAAAACACCACCGATGCAATCATCGATGGCGTAAAAAAAAATCTGCCCAAACAGATTGACGTATTTTTAATTTATATCAAAATCTGAATATCCAACAACTTTATAGATGGCATCCAGGGAATTACGCTCTACTTCCGTCAATTTGTCTTTAATGGAAACAGTGCCGCTCTTAAGCAGTTCCATATCGCCAATATCACACAATTGCAAAGAAGTGGGCGTTACGCTCCATATCTTTTTTATCATGATTTTTCCGCGATTTAAAATAACTACTGTGGATTCAGGGGCAAGATTATGAGATAATTCAAGATACAACGTGGATGAACTACTAAAATGTGGTTTAAAGTACGATTCCGCTTTTATGGCAAAAACTTCATTCTTGGATGATAACTCCGCAGGTCTATGACGCCACTCGGATGGAGAACAGATTTTAATCGTTAGATCATTGGAGTCTTCACTATCTCTCATAACACAGTAGAGCGGCATGCTGCTTTCCCGAACCGATACCTCCTGACGCCTCTTCCTGTTAAACTCAACCGGAGTAACAACGTGGCTATCGTGGGCAACTTCCTGTAAAAGCTCAGCCGGCTCGCATCCAAAAGCGTGCGACAATCTTCTGATCAGGTCGGTATTCAATCTCCGCGAGCCGGACTCCAGTCGCGACAAATATGAAATGGAAATACTTGTTATTTCGGATAAAGTCTCCAGCGTATAACCGCTTCTCTTCCGTAAATATTTTAAATGAGTCATGGGAGCGTCTTTTCTCTTTCTCCCCACACGTTCTCCAGCAGTTTCCTGCGGTATAGTATCGTGAAATGCCAAATCTTTCATTGGACTTAAACTTTGTCTAGCCATAATAATCCTCTTTTTTGCAAACTCTATATATCGGTATACCAAACGACAAAAAGAAAGTCTATACCTTATTTAAAGAAAAATAAAAAAAAACAATATTTCTAAAACTGTATGCAATTAGCCTTTTGAAATATCTATCTTTTATGAAAGATTAAAAAAAATATTTTTTGTTGAAAATTTTTATTTATATCATCATAATATAGTAGGTATTATATGCATGAAAAATATGGGTTTTTGTTGTTTTTGTATCTTTTCATGGCATGATGTAGCTTTATTTTTAATTAAGGATGCAACATGAATTCGTTAGAAAACAACACTGTAGGTCAGACAAGTAATGTAAAATTGTGTAAAACACACAATGTCAAATCCTCCAGGAAAAAAACAAATTTATCTTTTTCAAAATCCTATAGTTGTGCAAAAACGTATCATCCATTGAAACATAAGAGTGTTAAGGTAAACAAAATACGCTTTGTTGCTCCGAAACCAAAAAAAACCAAACCCAATAGCCAGAAAACAAAACTGCTGCTTAGGAAATACAAAATATTTTCAATTCCACCACCAACATTAAATACGATCTGGGTCCAAAAAGTTGAAATCATCAACTGGCTACTCTCGGTGGGGATATTTGTGAAGCGTTTAGCAGAGGAAAAATATTTTTTAATGGGTCGGGAATGTGCTATAAATCATATTCTTGTGTTCGCCAATAAAAAAAGAGTGGACATGGGCTTACCACCGTTCTATGTTGAAGGGTTAACGGAATATTAGGAATTTTTATATGCTAGATGGAAAAGAAAGACCGTTACCTCATGGATATTTCCCGCAAGAACAAGGAAAAACGGACACTTCTGTCATCGCGCAGAACCAAGAATCCGGCGACACCAATTACGAAAAAGATCCATTGGGCAAGAACTTCGAACAGAAATTCCCTGAAAAGCAAGTCATGGGACGACCTTCGGTGCGGACGTCCGGCGACGTAATAACCTTCGGCTGCAGACTGAACGCCTGCGAATCTGAAATCATATACAATTTTGCTCGAGAGCTTGGACTGGAAAACGTCATCATCATAAATACCTGCGCCGTTACGGCTGAGGCAGAGCGAAAATTACGCCAGACCATACGCAAGCTTCATCAGGAAAACAACGACGTAAAAATTATTCTGACCGGATGCGCCTCCGAACTAAATCCGGATTTTTATATACAAATGGATGGAGTTGCTGGAATTATCTCCAACAAAATGAAGTTATCAAGGGACGAGTATCTGAAATATGTGCAGAATCGTCCCAACGTTCGGATCGGCGAGGATGGTACGTACCACGGCAAGATTCGAGGATTTTTGCAGATCCAGAACGGCTGCGATCAGCGCTGCAGCTATTGCATTGTGCGATTGGCACGCGGTTCCAACGTCAGTTTTTCCCGGGACGATATTCTGGCCCAGGCAAAAAAACTATTGCAGAAAGGATATCAGGAGATCGTTCTAACCGGAGTCAACGTTTCTTCCTATGGCCGTGGAGTCGGAGATAGCTTGGCGTCCCTTATAACGTATTTGCTGAAAAATATTCCGGCACTGCGGCGACTGCGGTTATCATCTCTGGACCCGGCCGATTTGAGCGACGAACTCATTCGGGTTATAACACAGGAAGAACGACTGCTGCCACATGTCCACGAAAGCATCCAATCCGGCGATGACCTGATCCTAAAACGTATGGTGCGACGCCATTCGTCGATGCAGATCATTGAGATTAACGAAAAAATATTGTCGTGGCGTCCGGAAATAATTTTCGGAGCGGACATCATGGTCGGATTTCCCACCGAAACCGACGCAATGTTCGAAAACACAAAATCGCTAATGAAAAAAGCGAAAATATCACTTTTGCACGTGTTCCCATTTTCCAGTCGTCCCGGTACGCCGGCTGCTGGTATGCCGATGGTGGACAAAAAAATACGCCTGGCACGAGCAGCTGACCTCCGAAATCTCGCGCAGGAACTGCAAATGCAAAAAATGCAGGAATTCGTCGGAAAAAATGTGATAATTCTGGCGGAAAGCGAATACGTCGCCAAAACAAACTCATTCCTGCAAGTCAGATCACGCAAAAAATTGGCGTCCGGCCGAGAATATTTATTCCACTGTGAAAGCCACGAAAAGAAATATATAATTGGAAATCCAATCGAAATTAACGGATGAGAAATAAATGGGTATTTTTTCAAAAATAAAGTCAGCTTTGCAAAAAACTTCTAGGAAAATATCGCTGTCCATTACCGGGAAAAAAATAGATGAGAACCTGGCGCAGGAAATAGAGGACGCTCTCATCATGGCCGACGCCGGAGTGAAAATTTCCCTGGAATTTTCTCAAAAAATTTCCCAAAAAAAATTTCCGAAAGAGGCCACTGACATCGACGTAAAAAAATTTTTGTCCGACGAGATTTTTAATCTGCTAAAACCCTACGAATTTAATTTTTTCGAGAGTTGCCGCAATCAGAATCCATATGTAATACTAGTGATCGGAGTGAATGGTAACGGCAAGACTACGTCCGTGGCTAAAATTGCCAATATTTTTAAAAATTCCGGCCACAGACCGCTGGTGGTGGCGGCGGATACGTTTCGGGCAGCTGCCGTAGAACAGCTGCGGTTCTGGGCAGAAAAAATCGACGTTGATATCTGTGCCGGGAAAGAGAAAGGCGATGCTGCCGGACTTGTCTTCAGTTCCATTGAGCTGGCGAAGCGCAACAACAACGGTGTGGTGCTAATTGATACCGCCGGCCGAATGCAAAATCGCGACGATCTTCTGGCTGAATTGGAAAAAATAAAACGTGTCGTGCGGAAGATCGACGTTGGCGCTCCTCATAAAACTATTTTGATTCTGGATGGACTCACCGGTCAGGCGTCTCACACACAGGTGGACGTGTTTCTGCATAAGATAGGCGTGGACGGCATCATCATCACCAAGCTGGACGGAACCGCGAAGGGGGGAGCGCTGATGTCTTTGGTAAGAGAATATCAAATACCCATTTTCGCCGTTGGTGTTGGAGAGGACATCGACGATCTGAAACCGTTCAATGCTCGGGACTACGCCGACGCCATTGTGGGACTTTGAGAAAATACTAGCACGTAAATGAGGCAATTGCTGCCAAAAATACCGCCGCAGAATTTGTAAACTGTACTACTAGAGCGCCATGGATAAATGATAAATGCTGATATCTTTTTTGAATCCTTTTTGTATGTAGTTCACTTTAAATCCCAGTTTTTGATAAAAAAATGGAGCCTGAAAATTAAAAGTACGCAAAAAAACTATGGTACATCCGTTTTCTCTGGCGAATTCACATGCTTTTTGCATGAGTTTGGAGCCAATTCCTCTGAGGCGATACTCTTTATAAACGATAAGATATTTAACATAAAGTTGTCCCCAAAATAAATTAACGACAACATATCCGACGGTTTTGCCATGAATTACTGCTTTGAATGATATCAATTGGTTGTCCGAATAGGTATCGATTTTTTCTAGAGAATGTTCTCGAAACAGCCTAAAAATCTCTGCTTGGTCGTCATTTGATAAAATAGATTGTACATACTCCATAGTATCCGTTTCCAATTGAGCTCAAGAGCAAAACAATAGCCACGTAAGCAAGATACACTGCGCAACATTCTACTACAATACCACATATGGAGGTTGACGAAAAGATGGCGCACTTGCCATCCGACGGATTCTGGAATGTCCTGATTCGGAAGCTTATCTTGCATTTTTACAACACAAAGTTGTGCGCCGGCACCTCTTCCACCAGTTACCATAATATCAGAAAAATGTAAAATTTCCGTTAACGGCGAAAAAATTTCTATAAATTAACGAATTTTTAAGAT
>JAITAC010000062.1 GCA_031284345.1 Holosporaceae bacterium
TCATAGAAACCATGCGGCGCGAGGGATTCGAAATGTCCATCAGCAGACCGCATGTCCTCTACAAAAACGTCAACGGCGAAAAATTAGAGCCCATAGAAGAATTGTACATAGATTTGGACGACGAATTTACCGGGCTTGTCGTGGAAAAAATCACACTCCGCAAAGGAATGCTGCAGGATATGCGTCCGTCCGGCATGGGGAAAACACGACTGAAGTTCCTCATTCCCACCCGCGGACTCATCGGCTATCATAGCGAATTTCTCACGGATACGCGCGGAAGCGGCATCATTAATCGATCCTTCTGCGGCTACGAACCCCATAAGGGACCCATAGAAGGCAGAACCAAAGGCGTGCTCATCTCGAATTCCATCGGCAATGCCATCCCCTACGCGCTTTTTTTCCTGGAGGAACGAGGTACACTGTTCGTAAAACCCGGAGATCCCGTCTACGAAGGTATGATCATCGGCGAAAATAATAAAAATAACGATCTGGACGTCAATCCGACAAAAAGCAAACAATTGACCAATATGAGAGCTTCCGGAAAAGATGAAAATATTAAATTATCTCCTCCCAGGGCTATTTCATTGGAGCAGGCTTTGTCATATATTCAGGATGATGAGCGAGTGGAAGTTACTCCAACCTCAATCCGATTGAGAAAACGGTATCTTGACCAAAATACTCGCAAAAAAATGAGTAGATTAGAAAAATGAATTTAACGTCTATTTTAGGCGATTTTCTGAAAACTTATCGTAATCCAAAAGTTGGTTCCATATTTTTTATTGGATTTTTCTGCGGATTACCTTTTCTACTCACTCTTACAATTTTGGATCTCTGGCTGAAGGAATGTGGCGTATCCAACACCGTAATAGGACTGTTTACGATATTGCATTGGCCATTTGTGCTGAAATTTCTCTGGGCGCCGTTCATCGATAAATATTATTTACCATTCTGGCCGAAAAAATTTGGTCGATTGCGAGGCTGGGCCATCAGCAGTCAGCTACTGTTGTTTATGGGAATCTGGGGAATGTCCTGCTCCAGTCCGACCTCCAGTCCGCTGCAGCTGATTCTGTGCGCATCGCTGGTGGCGTTCGCCGATGGATGTCAGGACATATCTCTCTACGCCTATCAACTGGATCGCGCTCGCAAAGATCTTCTCGGACCCGTGGCCGGTGTGGTAATTTTTGGCTATAAAACCGGTATGTTTTTTGCCAAAAGCTCGTCTTTGTATCTGGCATATTATTTTGGCTGGAACACCGCCTATTTCCTGATGGCTATGGTCATTTTACTCAGCACTATATTCATATGCTGCATTCACGAACCCATGGTGGATGACTCTTCGACTGATGCATCGGAATCTTACGTTTCAAATTCCAGTTCTGAATTCACCAGATTCTTCAAAAAAACAATTTTCGAATGTCTGGTGTGTCCGTTTAAGATTTTTATGCAAAGGAAAAATTGGAAAAGTCTAATTGCTCTGGTGATTTTATTTAAAGTTGGCTATATCCTCACTCAAAAAATGGCCAAACCGTTCTACGTGGACATGGGCTTCAGCATTCTGGAAATAGCTAACGTAGTTCAGGTGTTTGGTACATTGGCTGCCATGTTAGGTGGAATGATCGGCGGCTATCTTATAAAAAAATTCAATCTGACCCGAGTCATGTTTTATGCTGCTATAGCGCATGCCATGTCTTGCATTGCTTATTTGCTGTTATCGAAGGCTGGTCACAGCGTAGTAATGCTCTATATTACAGTTTTTGTCGAAGATATCACGGAAGGAGTCATGGGGGCGTCCTTCATCGCTTTTCTATATGGCCTCTGTGAGATAAAGTATTGCGCCACCCAGTACGCTCTGCTCTGGGCTTTCTATGACTTCGGAGGCATGTGCTGCCGCATGATGTCCGGGGCCATCGCCGACGTTCTCGGCTGGACGAAATTTTTTCTATTTGTACCCTTAACATTTGTTCCAAGTTTAGTCATTCTCCGAAAAATAATTCGAGAGGAGGAGACCAAAAACTAGAGATGGCGTTTCCGATTTCCCAGCGGATTCTGATGCCAAGACTGTTCATGTATTTATTAGATCCTGCAAAGATTTTCGCGAACGTTTTTTGGGAGTTTTTTCTATTTTTTCATTTTTCCCGTTTGGTAATTTTGGCTTCAGGCTATTTTGCGTATTATTTCCGTTTTTATTCGGGGAAATTTGTTTATAGCCAAAGGAGAGCAGCATGAATTCTCGCCAAGCGATAGCCGGTAGGAATCCGCCGTACATGGTGGGACTCATGGGAGTGTTGTCGTCGTTGCCGAGCCATACTCCGACCACCAATGGATGCGCGAATCCAATGAAACTGGCGTCTCGATTATCGTTGCTGGTTCCGCTTTTGCCATGGGAGGTTATGGGAAGTTTTGCCTGCCGTCCGGTTCCTTTTTCCACCACTTCTCGCAGGAGGATTTTCATTTTTTCGCATGCTGCCGGTGAGATTACCTCCGTAGTTTTGTTGGCATGAGCCTTATACAGGTATTTTCCGTTTTGGGTTCGGATGCTGAGTATGCCAAATGGGATCATTTTGCGACCGTTTATCATGGTGGCGCCGAAGCAGGCGGTGATATCAAGCAGATTCACGCCACTGGCTCCCAGCGCTGACGTGATATTGTTGTCTATTTCCGTAGAGATTCCCAGTTGTTCGGCTTTTCTGATGATTCTGTCCATGCCGACTTTTCTGGCGATTCTGATGGCAGGCGTATTGACGGACTTGGCAAATGCCTGCAACATAGGGATATTCCCCACGCTGACGTAGGCGGTATTTTTCGGACACCATGATCCGATGGTAATCGGCATATCGCTCACCAGATCGTGAATGTCCATACCGTCTTCCAGAGCAGTCAAATATACGAAATATTTGAAGGCAGATCCGGACGATCGAACAGCCATCACGCGATTGAATTGACTGGTGCCGTAGCTATATCCTCCGATCATGGCCCGAACAGCTCCGGATTTGTCAAGAGCGATCAGTGCCATCTGGTTGGCGCGGTTTTTGAATCCGTGTTCCTCCAAAGTACTTTTTATGACGTATGCGGCGTTAATTTGCATTTTGGTATCGAGGGTGGTGCGAACAATGATATCGTCTTCATCTGCGCTTACCAGCTCGTGCACCTGCTCCAGAGCCCAATCGGTAAAATAGCGATTTTCGTCCCTGGGCACCTCCAGTCGCGTTAATTTATCCTGCTGCTGGAGCGCCTCCCTCTTCTCTGCGTCGGAGATGTAGCCTTCGTCCCGCATGCACGTCAGCACCAGCGCCGTTCTCTGGTCCGACTTCTCGGGATTATAAAATGGCGAATACAAAGACGGAGCCCGCAACACGCCAGCTAACTTGGCCGCTTCGTATGTGCTCAGCTGTCGAGCTTTTTTCCCAAAATATCGGTAGGCAGCCGCATCTATGCCGTAGGCGCAGGATCCAAAATATACCCGATTGAGATAAATCGATAAAATCTGTTTTTTGCTGAATTTATGCTCCAACCAAAGCGCTAAAATAAATTCCTGGACTTTTCTCTTTATGGATCTACTGGCTGATAAAAATAAATTTTTCGCCAGTTGCTGAGTAATCGTGGATCCACCCTGCACGATCCTACGGTGCACAATATTAGTGTAGAGAGCGCGGGCAATTCCTATGAAATCTATGCCACAATGACTGTAAAAACGTCGATCCTCAATGGCAATAATAGCATTGCCTATATATTCCGGCAGATCTTTTACCTGTACCACTTCCCGAAACATGTCGCCATAGGTGGCAATGGTTTTTCCATCGTAGGATTCGAAGGTCACACTGGCACGGCGTCCCTTCGTCTCGAGATTATTTATGTCCGGTAGATCATGAATGAAAAATAAAAATACAAAAAATCCCAAGACAAATAAAAATATCCCAAGAACAAAGAGTCCACGAAAAATGCTTCTCAGAATGCTTTTTTTGCTCGACAACGATGCTTTTGCACTTTTATTCGATTTATTCCGAGCCATTAGGCGTCCAAATTAACGACATTCAAGGCGTTTTCCTGAATAAAGTCTCGACGCGGCTCTACCACATCTCCCATTAGCACGGAAAAAATTTTATCCGCTTCTTCGGCGTGGGAGTATTTTACCTGCATAAGCACGCGGGCGTTAGGATCGATGGTGGTCTCCCAGAGCTGTTCGGCGTCCATCTCGCCCAGACCTTTATAGCGGCTGATGGCAATGCCTTTTTTTGCTCCCTGCATAAATTTCTCGAGAAAATCAAGCGGCGACTTCACAAAGGCCGACGAGTCTTTCATCTTTAGTTCTGTTCGTCCAACCAAAAAATCTCGGAATAAGTTGATGTCGTCCCGGAGGCTATGCATTTCGCGGGAATTAAAAATATTCCTGGAGACCTCGAATTTTTCTGTAACGTTGCGGGAGGTTCTGGAAAAAATGTAATGGGTTTCGTTTTGGCTGAAATCCCATGTGCCACCGCAAATTTTTTTCAAATGCACTGTGGCGGCGAGTCCATCGGGATTATGGACGAATCCTGCCAGCAGCAATACCTCCAGCAGAGTCGCATTATTTATGCGATTATTTATCCGATCGATGGTGTTTTTAAATTTTTCTGCTTTCCGCACAAAATTGCGAATATCGTTGGAAGCGACCACCTCTCCACTGGCCATTTTCAAAGAGGCAGATGGTATGGCAGAATCCAGCAGATAATCCTCCAGAGCTTTTTCGTCCCGAATAAACACCTGAGAATTTCCTCGCTTGACTTTATATAGGGGCGGACGGGCTATGTAGATATAGCCTTTTTCCACCAGCGGACGCATCTGGCGAAAGAAGAAAGTCAGCAGCAATGTTCTTATGTGACTACCGTCCACATCGGCGTCGGTCATTATTATAATTTTGTGATAGCGTGCTTTAGCGGCGTCGAAATCCTCGCCAATTCCGGTTCCCAGAGCCGATATCAATGTGCCAATATCCGGTGACGTGAGTATTTTATCGAATCTAGCCCGTTCTACGTTCAATATTTTTCCCCGGAGCGGGAGGATGGCCTGGCTACGACGATCTCGTCCCTGTTTTGCAGTACCGCCGGCGCTGTCTCCCTCCACCAAAAATATTTCGCTGAGGGCCGGATCTTTTTCTTGGCAATCGGCGAGTTTTCCCGGCAAGGAAGATATTTCAAGAGAATTTTTCCGGCGAGTTAGTTCTCGAGCTTTGCGAGCGGCTTCTCGGGCTGCTGCAGCTTCTATTATTTTGGACACGACTTTTTTAGCTTCGGCTGGTTTTTCTTCTAGCCATATGGAGAGGTACTCGTTGACGATATTTTCCACAACGCCACGCACTTCTGACGATACTAATTTATCTTTCGTCTGGGAAGAGAATTTCGGATTTGGGGCTTTCACGGACAATATGCAGGTGAGTCCTTCGCGGGCGTCGTCTCCGGTGGGAACGCTTTTTTCTTTTTTGACATTGGCCGTAAGATAAGAATTTATGGTTCTGGTGAGAGCGTTGCGAAATCCGGCCAAATGAGTTCCGCCGTCCGACTGTGGAATGTTATTGGTGTAGCAGAGCATGGTTTCGTGGTAGCTGTCTGTCCATTCCATTGCTACTTCGACGGTAATTCCTTCTTTGGTGGACAACATATAAATTGGTTTATCGATTAGCGGATTTTTACTGCTATCCAGATGCCTTATGAACTCCAGTAGGCCGCCTTTATACTGCATTTCAGTGACATGAGGCTCATCTTTTCTTTCGTCGATTAGAATTATATGCACTCCGGAATTCAAATAGGCCAACTCCTTCAGTCGATGTTCCAGAGTGCTAAAAATGAATTCTGTACTTTTGAAGATGGTGACCGACGGCCAAAATCTTACCATTGTGCCGCTTTTGTGATCGCTTTCTCCGACTACCGCTAGGGGAGCTTCCGCAACTCCGTCTCGGAAACGCATGAAATGCTCTTTTCCTCCCCGCCATATTGACAGATCTAGTCTGTCCGAGAGCGCATTCACGACCGAAACGCCAACGCCGTGCAATCCTCCGGAAATTTTATACGAATTTTGATCGAATTTTCCTCCGGCATGTAATCTTGTCATAATAACTTCGGCGGCTGATATGCCTTCTTCGTCGTGTATGTCTGCTGGAATGCCTCGGCCATCGTCCAAAACCGATACCGAGCCATCGCCATGAATGGTAACCCGGATGAGCTTGCAATATCCTGCAAGAGATTCGTCAATGGAGTTGTCCACCACCTCAAATACCATGTGATGAAGTCCTGAGCCGTCATCGGTGTCTCCAATGTACATGCCAGGACGCTTCTTGACGGCCTCTAATCCTCTTAGAACTTTAATGGAACTCGCGTTATAATCTTCTTCCTCTATGGACACTTGCCAATCTCCCTCAATACAAACATTGCTAACATTGTACTACAAATACGGCCTCAACGGAAATATCTTAACAACTTTTCAATGATCTTAAATTAATTTCATCAATGGCAAGACCGGTAATTTCAGCAATATTTATCACATTCATTCCCTCCCAGTAATTTCGAGGCTGTCTTCCGAGCTCACGAAAAAAATCTCGAATCTTAGCAGTCCAACAGTAGTTTTTTATGGATAAAATTGCTATAATTACGATTATTTTCTTTCGCATGTTCGAGCTATATGGTATTTTGGGCTTTGTATTGTGCGGGCGTGGTGGAATTGGTAGACACGCCAGATTTAGGTTCTGGTGGTTTATGCTGTGGGGGTTCGAGTCCCTCCGTCCGCACCAAAAGAATTTTATGTTACTTGTATGGAGCAGTTAATGAAGATTTTATCAAAAGCGAGCGATAATCTTAAGAGAAGTTATAATGTGTTGATTGATATAGAGACAATTAATCAAGCAATGGATGTCAAAGCAAAAGAGATTGCTCAAAAAACTAAAATGGATGGTTTTCGTCCGGGAAAGGTACCCGCTGATGTCATAAAGCGCATACATGGAGCAAGCGTCAAGGCCGAGGCCATAAAGAAATTAGTAGTCGACACTTCTCAGAGAGTGCTCCGGGAAGAAAAATTGCCGCCGGCTTTCGGCTTAACCACTCAAGTTATTAAAGATGACAAAAATGGCGTGGAGTTCTCGATGAATTTCGAGTTGATTCCTCAGGTCGAACTCATAGATTTTTCCACAATTGAGGTTGTAAAATATATTCCCCAAATAACTGACAAAGAAATCAACGAAATTTTTGACGAATTGCGGGAATACTATAAAAAATGGATCGATGAACCGGCTGGCGTACCTATAGAAATGGGGCATAAGGTTTTTGTTGATTTGGTAATAAAAACGAAGCTAAAAAGACATATCAATGACGCCGCCAACGATGTTAATTTTATCATTGGAGATAAGGAACTCATAGAAGATTTCTGGAGACCGCTGTTGGGAATTAAAGTTGGTGATGTCAAAGAATTCATGGTCAATTATCCGGCGAATTTATCGGACAAGGTTTTGGCGGGAAAACTGGTGGAATACTCCGCCGCCGTTAAAAAAGTCCAGAAGGCCGTGGATTATGAATTGGACGACGAATTTGCCAAAGCCATTGGTCACGATAATATGGAAAAGGCTCAGGAATGGGCACAACAGCGAGCGTCTTCCCGATACGACTACATGAGTAAGGATCTCATGAAACGCGATCTTCTGGAAAAAATTTCCGAAATATTTTGTTTTGAAGTGCCAATCAGCATGTTGGATTTGGAATGCTCGGAAGTGGTGCGCCAAATTACCGAAGAAGCTAGGAAAATTAATAAGGAAATGACTCCGGAAATACTACGAGAATGCAAAAAAATCGCCGAACAGCGAGTTCGCATAGGATTCGTGGTGGCGGAAGTGGCGAAAAGAGAAAACATAACCGCCACCAGAAGTGAAATTACCAAAACCATTCGCAGCATTGCCATGGTATATCCGGGACGCGAAAAGGCCATCTGGGACATGTATTCCAGCGGAGAAGCCGTCGGTGCCATAGTTGGTCCTATCCTCGAATCTAAAGTTGTTGCTTTTCTGTTTGATAAGATCAAAATACACGAAGAAATATGCTCCGTGGAAAAATTAATAGAACTTGATGAAGAACCGTTCGACTTTTTCAAAGATGAAAATCCACCGGAAAAACTTTTCAACGACAATGCCGAGGCTCTGAAATTAGAGCATGCGGAATCTACAACTCCTGCAGTACCAGAATTCGAAACCGCGGAAACTATTGCGGCACCAGAATTCGAAACCGTGGAAACTCCTGCAGTATTAGGATCCGAAACCGTGGAAACTATTGCGGCACCAGAATCCGAGACCGTGGAAACTCCTGCAGTATTAGGATCCGAAACCGTGGAAACTATTGCGGCACCAGAATCCGAGGCAGCGAAAGCTCCTGAGGAGAGTGCGCCAGAAAA
>JAITAC010000113.1 GCA_031284345.1 Holosporaceae bacterium
CGCAAAATCTCCCTAAATTTGGCTTCAGAAATATGAGCATGTTTTATGTATCTATTTTTCATTGATATATCCTAGCTTAACCGCTAAGAAAATCAATCTAATCTACTCTTGAACCAAAATTAAATCTATTTCATTAGAATGTTTATTTCCATTAGTATCGAAAATGATACCTCTAGTTACGCCTACGTACTCTGGAAAGATTGACAGAAAAAATTGTTTAAACGCTAATTCTAACGTTTGTCCAGCGTCGGTAATTCTTTTAAGTGTAAGCAATGAGTCTGCGCGCTCATACTCCAACTGGAATTGCGTATGGTATTGGGCAAATATCTTATCTAATACTTCTTCAGATGTGACTTCCGTTAACTTCTTTGAACACATAGAACTGCTCCTCCAAAAAACTCTCCGAACCAAATTGTGCCATATGCAGCAATATCTCCGCAATCTCTTCTCCTGCAGTCATCTCAAAACGGGCAACGCCGATTCTCTGATTGCCCGAAATGCGGAGAGAAAACGGTAAAACGGAGAGAAAATCGATGTTTTT
Source organism: Holosporaceae bacterium (assembly GCA_031284345.1). Lineage (GTDB taxonomy): Bacteria > Pseudomonadota > Alphaproteobacteria > UBA3830 > UBA3830 > BNWE01. The sequence continues at coordinate 542 of JAITAC010000113.1, forward strand.
GACGGATTTTTGAAACAAGTTTTGACTGCAGAGAAAGAGCGTAAAGCCTCTGGCACAGCGCATCTGGGCATTATATCTTCCGCAGGACAACATTGTATCGCCACATAGACAATGGCTGGGCGAGAACACAAAAAAACGAATTTATTCTCTGCACACCCGATATCAGCAAAGTCCTCGGCCGCAGACGTTCCAAAAATTCCGTTAACCTTTGGGAGTTATCGGAGCATCGGTGTAGATTCGAACTTTTCAACAGAAAATTGCTCATAAATCAGCCATCGCATTTTTTATGGGAAATTTGGAACTTTTGGACTGAGGTTTAGTTCTATTGAGCCGCGGTTGTCAACAAAAATTGCATGAGAAAAAAGTACCGCTATTTGTGGAAATATGGTAAGTTAAAGAAAAAGTTGGGAACCTGGAGCGTATAATGGCTGATCTTTTAGATCCAAAGTTTGATTATATTTTTAAGATCATATTTGGCGTTGACGATAAAAAGCCGCTTTTGATCTCGTTTTTGAACGCTTTATTCAAAGGAAATCCGCATATAAAATCGATAACATTGGAAAATCCAAACATAGAAAAAATTCTCGAAAAGGATAAGGCAAGTCGTTTGGATATCAAAGCCACAACTAATGATGGGACTAAACTGGATATTGAGATTCAGATCAAGAACACTGGCGAAATTCCACAGAGAGCCTTTCATTATCTGGCAAACATGATGCCGAGAGTTGTGAAAGCCGGAAAATCTTACAAGGGGCCGAAGGTTATTGGTATTTGGATTCTTGGAGAGGACGTTACCGATCGCCAAAATGCCATTAGCGACGCATATATGACGTTTCAGCCAAGCGACCCTGATCCGTATCAAATTATGACCGACAGCGCCCGAATTATTTTCATCGAACTGCAGAAATTCAATCCGAAGAACGCAGATATGCACGATCTGCTGACCGGTTGGCTTTCATTTTTGAAGAATCCAATTTTTATGGATGAGTCTTTTCTTAAAGTGAAAGAAGTCAAAGAAGCGATGGAGACGCTGAAATACATCAGCGCGGACGATGAAATACGTGCACTGGCAGATCTTAGACAGAAAACCATTAACGATCGTAACAGCGAAATGACTGTAGCAGTGGAAGATGCCACCGCAAAAGGCAAAGCCGAAGGTATCGCCATCGGGGAAGAAAGAGGCGAGCTGAAGAAAGCCAAAGAAACGGCAGGTAATTTGTTATCAATGGGCTTAAGTGTCGAGCAGATCGCAAAGGCTACCGGCTTATCCATAGAAGAAATATGCAGGATGTCGTCCCAAAAATAGCAATAATAACTCGTTGTAATCACGATAAAATTCCCGAAACGGGACTAAATATTATAAAAGTTCGTTTTGTGGGACTTAAACATAGTGCACGTCCTCAAAAGCAACGAATATTTGTAACACATTGTAGTTGAAGGAACTTGTTTTTTGCGTCGATAGAAAGATAGTGCTTTTCGTGGACGTGCGCTCCACCACAGGTTGTGCAAATTATGGAGAAGGGCTGGTTGTCCTATATGCATACAACCTTACAAATCCCTCTGAGTCACAGGCTCTCCGTGTTTATATCTTGCACTTAAAGACAACTTATCTAAAATCCGTGATTTCTCTTCCGGTAAAAAATTCTCCAAAACACAACTTTTTCTCCAAACGAGGGGAACTGGAGATTTTTGGCAGTTCCACTGTTAACATCCTCAACCAGAGACGACAGCAGCCTTCTCCCCAAAATACCCTCGCAAAAATTTGCAAAAGTTTGTACAAAACGACCGGAGTAGCGGAAGCCAATGACACAAACTTTTTTTATCTCTATTCCGCTACGAAAATTCCGACGTACTTTCAATGAGTTACGTGACCATTTCCAAGAAAACGCTCAGCGCTAGGCGGAAGGGATGTGGAAAATAAATTAATTCCTACGAACTTGAATTTAAATTTTCATTAGTATAACGCTTTATAAGCGAGCCTTTAATTCGTTATTTGCCTATCATACGCAAAACTCATATAATTTGCTGTGCTACTATATTATAAAGTAACCTGTGTTATAAATTTGAGCAAAATGGAAATGATAGCTAAAAATAGAATATAACTCACAAATAAATTTATACTCTGGCTTTAACGAGAGCTTATTAAAAATAACTCGATTCAATAATTAATGTATTGATTTTTTGTCTAAATATATAAAAAATATTTTACAAATTCTTACTAATCGCTAAGAAACCAACAAATCTATGCAGTTGTTCTTATTTTCAATTAGCAATCTCTTCTTCATCTTGATTTTTAGTAAATTCTATATAAGATGGATCTTGGTGATTCCACCAAAAATAACCAAGAAGATCTTCATAAATATAATCTTTTGCAGAAAATCTTGGATCTAACAACTCTTTTTGTGTTATACAAGCTT
>JAITAC010000126.1 GCA_031284345.1 Holosporaceae bacterium
GTACAAAATTTCGTGGGCAACCGGTTTATTTCCCAACATATAGCTGTTTACGAAATATCTCCAAACCATATCGTTGGCTTTTAGCGCGCTGAAGGTGTTGAACATCACCTGCCCGTCCAGATACCCATTTTCTCCCATCTGGGCCCTGATGGCCTCAAGATAATTTTCAGCCATAAATATGGCCATATCTCCGGCGTGCTCGAAATCCAGAAGAGTTGTCAATAGTGTTGCCGTATCAATTTTGGCTTTCGTGCGCCTTTTGCACGTCGGATGTTCCAAATATGCCAACAACGCCGATATTAGCGTTCCTCCAACGCAATAGCCAAACGCGTGAAGGAACTTTGACTGGGTAATTTCGTATATTCTGTCAATGGAATCCATTAGACCGCTGGATATATAGTCTTCAAAACCGATATTCCGGTGCTTTTTGTTGGGATTCACCCAGGATATCATAAAAACCGTAAATCCATTATCGACGGCCCATTTTACAAGCGAAAGCTCTTTATTGAGGTCTAAAATATAAAATTTATTGATCCACGGCGGCACGAATAGTATCGGTTTTGCAAAAACTTTCTCCGTTGTCGGACAATATTGGATTAGCTCGATGAGATCGTTTTGGTAAACGACTTTTCCCGGGGTAGTGGCGATATTTTCCCCAATTTTGAATTTAGATCGATCGTTGGTTGTAATTGCACTGTTTTTGAGGTCGTTTAGCAGCATTTCTATGCCATTTTTGATATTCTCGCCATTGGTATCAAGCGTTTTCTGCCAAAAAGCCGGATTTAAAAACGGAAAATTGTCCGGAGACATCATATCTATGTATTGCTTCATAAAAAAACGGGCGCTATGCATGACTTTTTGATCCGCATCATCGAATTTATCGAGCGAACGAAGCATCCAATCGGACATGGTTTCGTGAAACTGCTTTGCAAATCTCATTGCCGGATGGTTGGAAAAGGGATTATCGCCATATTTGTCGTTTTTTTTTGTTGTATTCAAGTCGATGCAGTCTTCTTTTTCGTCGCACAACTCCTTGACGAATTTTTTTTGCAACCCTATGAGTCTATCAAGCAGATCCTGCATGGATTCTTCAAGCTTTTTTGGCTTTGAGGCCATCTCCTGACCGGCTTTCAGATACGCCAAGATCGCTATTTGAGGGTTAAGAACCGCAAATTGGAACAAATCCAAAACATTTTTACCAAACGGTATATTTTCCTCGAATATGGTATTTTTATAAGAGAAGTCAAAATCAGACATCCATTTTCCTCAACTACTACAATTTTCATAGAGTAGCGCAAAAAATAATAAAAATATATAAATATTTATCGCTATTCACCAGATGGTGGTACGATACACAGCGAGCATGCGGCTGTCCAAGGCGGCGCTGCTTCCTCTAATCTTCGCAGTGGATATGACCTAATGCAGCGGATACAGCACAGTGCAATTGAAACGCTGTAAGTAGACATTTTAGGAAAATATCCCAAAAACCACAGCGTAACTTCCCCTTCCGTTTCGATTTCTAGTTTGATGATGGTGGTAGAACACGCCATCGGATGAATCAAACGATTCAGATGCATGATTTAGTCATCGTTGCCGCGGCTCTATGGGACTTTCATCTCCTCTGCAAAAATTAAATCCATCCACTAAGATTACTGCTCTACACTTCTTCTTCTCCAAACTGCTATTAACGAGCATGGTTTTTGATTTCGTCGATTTGTCCCATCATGGAGACGAATTCGGCGATGGCCGGATTTATGACGCGGCGGTGGTGGGATTCGGCTTCGTGGACTTTTTCTTTGAGTATCTTTCCGGCGGAAATTTTCTCGGCGTCGGAGCGCACCACGACTCCGTCCGGTTTCAGGCTGACCATCGTGCTATTTTTAAAAATCTCTTGACATCGATAAGTGTTTGTATTACAATCGCAATACAATAATGGAAGAATGACATGTTATCCATCCGCCTAGATAAAAATCTCGAACAATCGCTCGCAGAAATAGCAGATGCCACCAACACCACCAAGACGGCGCTGATGAAAGAGGCTATAACTCGCTATATCGACGATAAAACTGATTATATTTTGGCCGCTCGAGCCTTAAAGGACGTGCAAACTACCTTTCCTCTTGAAACAGTTCTGCAAGAGTTCAAGGATGAGTTACAAAATTGAAATTTCAGATATGGCTCTGAAAGACCTTAGAAGGCTTGATTCCACAAATCGTGTAAAAATTCTAAAATACATGGGCGGAGTGCTCTCAAAAATAGATGATCCGCGTTTGCTCGGAAAAGCTTTAGCGGGGAACCTAGGCGATTTTTGGAGATATAGAACAGGAAATTTCAGAATTATATGCAAAATATATGATGCAAAATCGACAGTTCTTGTGATAAAAATTGCCCATAGGAAAGACGCCTATCTCTAGATACCAATGCCAATTCGTGAATCTATAAGTAGATGATTAAGCCCAATATCTTGTGTTAGAGAGACTGTCGGAGGCACGACGTTTGTTAGAAATAGTGATACCGGGGGCATGAATGTAAGAAATTTTTTAAAAAACAGCGCTAATCTCCTCCGATTCGTGAAGCATGTTGATAAATTCTTCGAAAGAATTCGCAACAAAATGAACATCTTCCCCCTCACTATCATCATGGCACCAAAAAACAATAGGTGGATTTTCTTTAGTAGCTCTGTAATCGAAGCAGATTAAATTACCACCACCATCACCTGCAAATGAAACAAGATTTTCTGGGAAAAACTCAGGTGGATCAAACAAATACTGCTCGACAGTTTCTTCTGATAAATCAGTGGAAAGCGGATCAATCCTAAAAACAAGACCTACTCCATCCATTATGCTTTCTGATTTATATATGTTTTTGTATTTAAAGCTAG
>JAITAC010000010.1 GCA_031284345.1 Holosporaceae bacterium
GAATAATTGCAAATAAAAGAACTGTGGAACTGGTTGATGTCCGGGAGTTTATTCCTAGACCGTCATAATCAGTGTGTGGCAGAATTCAGGAGGTGGCGAGATCAACAGTCCCAAAATTAGATTGCATTGAAAGTAACCTCCTGCAATAATGTATACAAGGTGTTTTTGAGAGACTGTTGCACAATGTGATTTTTCTTGCAAAACAAGGAAGAGCGCAGATGTTGACGTTGTAGCGCAGGACTGCAGGACCGCAGTATGCTTCCTGCACAGGAGGATCTTAGCAGTGGATCTGACGAAGTCGATGGAGAGGAAAAGTCACTATGCCGCGGTTTCTTAGATAATAAATTGTTGGATGTCAACCAGTCGCTGGTGTATATATTAGGAGGTATCGATGACGGTGTCGAGGGAAGATGTAATGAAGATGTCACATCTTGCTAGAATAAAGATTAGTGAATCAAAAATTGATAAGCTGCGGAACGATCTTAACGTAATATTGCATTTCATCGAGCAATTGAACGAGGTCGATTGTTCGCAGGTGCAAGATTCTCCGCAAGACGTCTCCGATTGCACGCATGAAAGAGATGACGTCGTGGAGCAATGTGATTCAACATTGGTGATGTCCAATGCACCGGAAAAAGAGTGCAATATGTTTGTCGTTCCTAAAGTAGTTGGATAGTTTTTTTAGTTAATGGAAAGAGAAAAGTCTATGGAAAAAGTTCATATGACTCCAGAGGGGTTCAAAAATTTAGAAGAAGAATTGAAAACTTTGAAATTTATCGAACGGCCGGAAATTGTAAAAGCAATTGCAGAGGCACGAGCTCTGGGAGATCTTTCGGAAAATGCCGAGTACCAGTATTCAAAAAATAAACAAGGATTCATAGAAGGACGCATAAAAGAATTGGAATCGAAATTGTCTCGGGCAGAAATTATAGACATAACCAAATTAAATGGCAGCTGCGTTAAGTTCGGAGCAACTGTTATGTTATTTGATAACTCGTCTGAAATTGAAATAACCTATAAAATAGTTGGTGTTGATGAATCCGATATCAAGAAACGTTTATTGTCCGTAGAATCGCCGTTGGGTAAGGCTTTAATTGGAAAAAACGTTGGAGACGAAGTAAAATTGCATACGCCTTCGGGGATTAAAGAATACGAAGTGATGGACATAAAATATATATGATCATGGTTTTTATGGAGGAAAGTTATTATGTTCGATTTATCAGATAAAGTAGCCCTCGTAACTGGCGCTACTGGAGCTATCGGCGGAGCCATAGCACGGGCTTTGCATAAAATGGGAGCAATTTTGGCTGTTTCCGGTACAAGAGTGGAAAATTTGGAGAATTTGGCCGATGACCTGTCTGAGAGAGTACATTTATTCGCCTGCAATTTATCTTCCATTAACGCCGTTGAAGAGTTGGTTCCCAATGTTGAGCGTATCTGCCAAAAAATCGATATTTTGGTCAATAACGCCGGCATAACCCGGGATAGCCTGCTCATGAGGATGTCTGATGAGGCTTGGAGCGACGTCATGGTCATTGATCTGGAGGCTCCGTTTCGACTCATGAGAGCCGTATCCAAAAGAATGATAAAGGAAAGATGGGGACGTATCGTAAATATATCGTCCATTGTGGGAGCCGTGGGAAATCCAGGGCAAACCAATTATGCGGCGGCAAAATCTGGCCTGTTTGGATTGTCAAAGTCCGCTGCAGTGGAATTGGCGCCTCGGAATATCACTGTGAACTGCGTCGCTCCCGGCTTCATTGACTCCCCCATGGTGGAGCAAATTTCCGCGGCTCACCGAGAGCATCTGGAAAAAAATATTCCTCTGGGACGAGTCGGAAAACCGGAAGAAGTTGCCGCTGCAGTCGGGTTCCTCTGCAGTCCCGAAGCTTCCTACATAACTGGACATGTGCTGCATGTAAATGGTGGCATGGCCATGATCTGATCATCCACCAGGCTTTTTCTAGAGAATCATATTGGCATTGTCAAAATCAACTTTTAAAATCGCTGCTAATATCTGTATTTCCAGCTGACGCCTACCTCACCGTTGGTGTTGGCCTTTAGAGACATTTTGGGAGTTATGGATAAATCCACATCAAAAGAAGTCTCGTCTGAAGTTTTATTGATACTTATATATAAATTGTCGTGTAAATATTTTCCAGCACTAACACTTATGTTATTTTCAGACCGCGAGCTTTTGTCGGTATTCAGAGAATGAGTTTTTTTCTCGCCGGTGGAAAAGGACAACGTATCAATAATGCCGATGTTTTGAAATGTATTCAGTAGAGAGAAAATATATCCGCGGCTATTGAAACTGGCTACGGCGTGTGCCAATTGAGCGGCTTCCGAAATGCTTAAATATTTTAAATCTTTGCCAAAAAGTATGTTGGACAAAATTGTATCTTTGGAATAGCTTGGAAATGAATATAGATCGAATGTTACGCCTTCTCCCGGCTGGTTATTTATATCCAAATACACCACCAGATCTCCAAAAGTATTATTGCACTTGAATTTTGCTTGGGGATCAAATGGAAATTCTCGAAAAAATTCCGCCGATCCTTCGATTATTTTCATTCTTTTTCCGAAGAGATCCAATCGACCTTTTGTCATTTTTAATAGTCCGCTCATGGTTCTTTTATTGTTGTGGGTTAGCAGCTGCAGATCCCCTTCCAGCACCATTTCGAAGACCTTGCCCGCAAATATTATTTTTGGACAATGCATTTTTATGTCGTAGATCAGGAAATCTTTTTCTGGCAAATTTGCCGGAGCAGCTTTATTTACCACGCGGATTTTATTTTCTATGATAATGTCGTCGTTGCTTGGAGAAGTGTCTGTATCTAATTTTCGGATTTTGCATACGGGAACATCGACGTTGCCGGAGATTAGTAGATCATCCAAATTTCCGATTATTTTCCCATCACCGACAATGCATATTTGCATATCATCCGAATCGAAAAGCCTATATTTTGCAAATTTAAGGTTCAGATCTGTTTTTATATCAGAGCATGAATTTTCCAAAAAAATTTTTCCGCTGGCGGTGGATTTTTGTTTTTTGGAATCCAGAAAATCGCCGCTTAAAATCAAGCTATTGTCACCGTTTCCCACTGCAGAAATCGTTCCGTTTTTGAGAGTCACATCGCCGATGATAAAACGCGCTTTTTTCAATGTGGCGGATCCGGAAATTACCGGATTCATGATGCTACCGGTAATATGGAGATCGCAATTTAGGATGCCATGCACATCTATTTTATCTGTAAGTTCCAGGAAATTTTTCAAATTAGCATTGGCGGATAAATTGCATTTTAAACGTGGATCACGATCGTTCTTTTGGAGAGTGCCATCTGTGAGAAAAACGATCGGCAAAAAAGCGTCCAACTGAACATTTTCATTTTTGCAAGTCATGGTGGTTTTTAGGTCGAGTCCATTGCCCACGGCGTTTAGTTTTACATCAATGGTATTTTTTGGGGAGAGCGCAATTGACGCATTTCCATTGCCGGTAAATACTCCGCCACTGTTAATTAATTTCAATGATCCGCTTAGCTTACAATTGGGAATATTTTTAGTTAATGCATGAATCCAATTGGTCTGAAGAGAATCGATATTAATATCAATGTTGCGGCCGCTGCAGGAAATATCCGCTCGACCAATACTAACGTTTTTAGCGTTCGCTAAATGGCAGGAAATTTTATAAATATTCCGGAGAAAATCTAAATTACAAACATCCAGATTACATAAGATTTCCGGAGATTTTATAAAACATTTTTCAAAAAATATTTGCCGGGTGGATTTATTACACTTTCCATCGGCATAGCAGGAAAAATTATTGCTTGTGACAGTGGATGACAATTGTAATTGTTCTCCTTTTAAATCAAGATGCAAATTCGAGAATTCTATTTTGTATAAATTGGCATTTTGGGATCGAATATTGATATTTTCTCCGGCCATGGATGCGTCATAATTGGAGAGAGAATGTCCATCGAAGACCAGGCGTTTCCCGGAACATTTGGCGGATAATAATCGATCATTTTTATGAGAAAAACTGCCGCTGCAATCGCCGGAAATCGGTAAAATTTTGTTCCAAAACTCCAGGCGACTGAAATTAAAATTAAAAGAATAAATCGATTCCGGTGAAATGGTAAAATCACTGGAAGACGAAATATATCCGGAATTTTTTGCCATCAGTTTTAGATTTTTCACGACTATTTTATCTGCAATTTTTGCATCGGCTAGCAAATCGAAATCGTCGCCGTTTATTTGCAAAGAGATCTCGCTGAATTTATCCATTTTGCATTGCAGATGCTTCAGTTTGAAACCCAAAATATCGATCCATCCAATGTCGCCGGACACGGTTGCAGTTTCATTTTGAAGTTCGCATGTTAGTTGTCCAATGGTATCGGAAGATTTTTGGAAAAACACGTTGGCTTGGGTGATAAAACCGTGATTAAAGTTGCATTTGGCGTTTATAATTGCAGTAACGTCTTCAAGATTCTGATTTATTTTTTGTGGAAGATCACCAATCCACTTTTGCAAAATAATCGCTGTATTTAGATCAGCACGTCGAGATGTCAAATACAAATTTCCAGTAACATTGATGCAATTATTTTGATATTCCACGAATGCGTTATTTATTTTTACGTCCAGGAATAAATCGCGATAATTGCCGTCGGATTTTATTTTTATAAATGAATTAGCAATAGCAAGTTTATAGTTTGTGATATCTTGTGCGAGACCGCACAATTCCAAAATTCCATCGAATCCATGGAGATTTTTAAATTTTATTTTGCTGTTTTCCCAGATGGATTCGTTTCCAAAAAGTATAACTTCCACTTCGAGTTCTTGATTTATTTTCCCGTACAATTTATCGATTTTTTCTTCAGACACGTAGTGCAAATTTTCCAACACATATGTGCTTTGGGCAACATTTAAAATTCCTTTTCCGAGAGATAAGTCCGTCGCAAAAAATCGCAAAATTTTCAGCAGCGGAATAAAATTATTGGGGTTATTATTGGACTCGTTTTGCGCATCAATTTCTTTTAAAATAAACTTATCAATGTAGATGGAAGATTTATCAAAAAAATGCTTTCTGGTAAGACTTATATTCTCCAGCACTAGTTCCATACTGGAAGATCTCACCAATATTTTTTTGATGCTCGTAACATTGCCATTGAGTCCTTCGATCTTAAAAATGATGCCTTTGGTTTCTAAGTATTGACTGACGGCAGTTGCTACGATATTGCGTCCTCCTTCCCAAAAAAGTATGCCGATTCCTAAACCAAGTCCAAATAAAATCGTGGCAAAAATTTTAAAAACAATGCGGAATGCTTTTCTAATATTTTTTTTCAAAATGCCTGTCCTAAGCTAATTATAAATTGCATTTTTGAATCTATGCCTTTTCTTCTTCTCAATGGAAATGCGAAATCTATTCTTACGGGTCCTATGCTGGTAAAATATCGCATACCGGCACCAACTGAGAAAAACCAGCGTTTTGGTTCCGTTTGCAGATACGGTTTTTGCGAACGATTTTGGGAAATTTTGGCGCCATCTGAAAATATTACCAATCCAAAATTCTGGGAAATTTTTCGTCTAATTTCTGCCCCAAATTCCAGGGAGAATTTTCCTCCCATCGGAGAATCCACGGCCAAAACCATTTCCGACGCCATCTGATAGGCGTATCCTCTCGTAGAATTCATGCCTCCGGCGTACAATCTTTTGTCCAGAGGGATGTCGTCGATTTTGTTTCCAATTATGTTTTTTTGGGCAACGAAAAAGGAAAGCACGTTTTTTTTTAATTCGTCCAGTGCGTAGTTATAGGAAAATCCCAGATCCAAATTATACAAAGCGTTGATTTGTGCACCTCGCAATCGCGTATAGCAGAATTTTATTGACGATCGATATCCTTCAGTTGGATCTAAAAAATCGTCGGTATTATCAAAAATAAATTCCAGTGGGAAATGCAGACAATGGTATCTTCTATTATCTTCGGCGTTGCGGAAAAACACTTCGCAACCGTCAATGTAATTATCCTCCGCGCTGCAGCCGATGCGCATCAGTGTAACAGCCGATAGTGGATAGCGAAACATTACGGAAATTTTATCACTTTTTTTGAAAAATACGTTTGTGAGTTCCTGTCGTCTGGATATAATGGACTCCATTGCGTTATCATGGAACATTATGTCCGGCTGTGCGAGGGTGACTTCGAACGAGTAATCGTTTCTTTTGGATTGCACTTTCATCGGTGTTCCCTCCACCGTAAAGCGCAATTTTTCTCCGCCACCAAAGGCATTATTTCTCACCCAAGAAGCGCGTGCTATGATGGATTTGAGTTTTGTCTGCGTTTGGGATTTTTTATCAAAATTCATATTTCGCATACTGGAATATAATAAACTGAAATCTATCAAATGCTTTTTATCTTCCGTTAATTTTATGAGAATTGGCACTTTATCGCCGACAATTTTTTCTTTCATTGGTTCGATGGACACTTGCGAAAAAATTTGCATATTCTGAAGGCTCTCTGTAGTTTGTTTTATTTTTCTTGTGTCGAATATTTTGCCTTCGGTCCATTCGATGCGATTTTTTATAAATTCGGTACTGATACCCGGAAAAGCATCAATTTTCGTATAATAAAAGCGAACTTTTTGTTTCGGATCAATTACCAAATTCAAAGTGGCGATTTTTTTTTCGTAATCCAGATAGACTCTTTTTTCCAAAATTGTTGGATCGAAAAAGCCATCACTTTGGAGCGCAAAAATCACTTCACCTATGACATTTTTTATTTCGGAAATGGACGCGCTGGTGCTGGAAAATATTTTTTCGAATTCCCGCTGATAGCTTGTATTAAAATTTTCATCTACGCCGGTGAGCTTAAGATTTAATTTCAAATCGAACTGTTTCCCGAGATTCACATATATTTTTACATTGGTATGTTTTTCATCGATGAGTTCGATTTCAGATTTCACAGCGGCGCCAAAAAATCCAAGAATGTGTGCTTTGTTATATATTTCCACAACATCGTTATCGACTCTATCCACCAAAGATGTTATGTTACTTACGGTTCGGCTAGATTCGCCAAAGGTGCGCAATTCTTTTATGCCTTCTTCTATTTCGGAGTCGGAAAAAATTCCGGATAGTGCTCCCAAAACGCTTTCATCTTTCGTAAGATACAGATTCGCTTTGTAATAAAAATCTCGCATATCATCTACAGATATTTTTAATCCGCAAGGAATAATTTTCGTATGCACAACTCTGATATTTTCTGCCATTGTAGAAAAACCAAGCAACACAAAAAATACATATTTTTTTAGCACCAGATTTCCTTTATTTCGTTTAGGGTTCCATTTTCCATGGATGACCTTATGTGTTCCATTAATCTATTCATGAAGCGAATATTATGAACGGCGATGGCCTGCAGCGCCAGCAATTCATTTGCCTTCAGGAGGTAGTGCAGGTATGCTCTCGAAAAGATTTTACAGCTGGGACAATCGCAATCGGGTTCCAGCGGAGAGTCATCGTTTTTGTATTGAGAGCGTTTTAAATTTATATGCTCTCTTTGGCTGGAATCGCGATATTTTGCCTTCACCAACGCGCCTCCGTGCCGGGCGATTCTGGTCGGATGAACGCAGTCGAACGTATCGATGCCTAAAGCAATTCCCTGAAAAATATCGCATATGCCACCGATGCCCAGCAGATGTATGGGACGAGATTTATCCAGTCCGTTCATGGCCATTTCGACCACTTCCATCATTTGAGTTTTATTTGATCCGAGAGTTCCTCCGATGGCGGTGGCGAAAAACGGATGTTCACTCACGAATTCTGCGCTACGTTTTCTCAAATCCGCGTGCACTCCGCCCTGCACAATGCCGTAGATCGCTTGGGTACCGTCGTCGCATCTAGCGAATTCCTCCAGCGATCTTTTTTCCCATCGGTGCGATCTTTCCATGGATTGCTCCGTATATTTTTTATCGCTGTGAAACGGCGTACATTCGTCGAAGGCCACCACAAGATCTGCGCCGAGATCCCGCTGCGCCTGCATCGATTTTTCCGGCGTAAGCAATTGTTTGCCGCCGTCCCAGTAGGACTTGAAAACCGCTCCGTCTTCGTCAATGGACAACAGCGTCGATGATCCGCAACGACGTCCTTTGATTTCGTCGGCAACGGATCCGTGGCCCAAGCTAAAAATCTGAAATCCACCGGAATCTGTCAGCATAGGACCATTCCAGCCCATGAATTTATGCAGTCCACCCCGATTCTTTATGTGCTCAGATCCCGGATGCGCAAATAAATGATAGGTATTAGATAAAATAATGGACGTTCCGGTCTCCGCCAGTTGCCATGGAGAAATTCCTTTCACGCTGGCCTTCGTCCCGCAAAAAATAAACGCCGGAGTCTCAATAATGCCGTGGGGAGTTGCGATAATCCCCCTGCGATATCCATTGCGCAAAAAAGTGATTGAAAATTTAAAATTATCGTACATGGGAATTCGCTTTCAAAAAAAATCCTGCTAACTTTACTAGAGGAACACAGAACGCCGCAACAATTAATCTAATTACATAGGTAACGACAATGTAAGTGCTCCAAAGGGAAGACAACGTTATGGGATTATCTGCAAAAATAACCCAGGCCAGCAGCGAAAATACGCAATTGTCCACGAACGTCGACAACGCCATGGAAATCATCGAACGGCAGGAGACATATTTGTTTTTAAAAAATCTCTTCAAAGTGGAAAATATAAAAATATCAGTAAATTGACTCACCATGTAGGACAGCAAACTCGATATAAATAGCACCAATGTCGGAGAAAATAGCTGACGCATCTCTTGGCACATGTTCAGGCATTCCGGATGATACACCTGCGGATGCCATACCGCTATTTTCATGGCAATCACAAATAGCAAGTAACCAAAAAAACTGATCCAGACTCCCCTTTTGGCTGATTTTTCTCCAAAATATTCGTTAAGAATATTGTCTACGGCAAAAGTTGTGGAAAATACCACCGTGCCCAGCGCCACCGGATCATCAATCAGGCTGTACTTCGTTAGCTTCAGCACCTGGATATTAGATACTATGACCGCCACCGTGGAATAGACGTATAATCCCTCCCTTCCCAGATATCTGACGGCAATAAAAATACTCACGAAACAAACAAGCAACGTAGATAAACTCAGTAATTCAGTCATGGATATCTTTCTTCATAAAATTTCATATTGGGCTTCTAGCGATTTTATCGGCTCCGGAGATTCCCTTCTTTTTTCCGCAGCTATGATAACAATGTCCGCCAGAAGAGGGAAGTTGTTCATTAGTATTTCTCCATACCAATCCATATTATAACTGAAATTGTATGGCCAAAATCTAAATTGTTTGCTTACGCCAAAAATATTGGTTACCACAAATGATTCCTGTCTGATCATCTCAACTATGTCGTTGGGGGAGCGCTTTACTCTACTGAATATTTTTCTATTGTTCTGAAAAAAATTTACGATTTTCTTGTTGACGGAAATCACAATTAATTTCCCGCCGGTTTTCATAGTGCGAAAAGCTTCCTGGAGAAATTGGCGACTGCTGGTGGAAAATTCCATAAGATGAATGGCCAATATGCAATCCCAGGTATCGGGCAAAAATGGCAGTGCCGTCTCGCTAACTGCAACGGTTCGAAACGGACGAATCTTCGGCCAGCGCTGCATTGGATAGCAGTGGGGAATAGCGTAGTATAGATTGTCCAAACATATGGAGTCCAAAAAATTTCCATGGAATCCAATGGCCAGTGTTTTGGATTTTTTATTTTCTATGCTGTTATTGATTAATTTTATCAGATCGGCTTCGAGTTTATTTCCCTCAGAACCGATTTTGTAAAAAACATTTAGCAAAGATATGTTTGTACTTTCCATAACTTACTTATATAATACTTTGGCGTATAGTTAATAGATCATAAGAGGAAATTTATGACCAAATCGGATTTGATAGAAAAAATTTCAGAAATTTATCCTTACATGAACATAAAAAATGTCGAAAAGGTAATTTCCATAGTTATAGGAGAAATAGTGGATGCTCTGAAAAACGGACGTCGGGTAGAGCTCAGGGGATTTGGTGCATTTTCTATTCGCACCAGAGGAAAATCTGTGGGACGAAACCCACGTACCGGCGAAAAAGTTATCATACCAGAAAAGAGCGTTCCTTTTTTTAAATCTGGAAAGCATCTCAAAGATATGATCAATGGAGTTACATTCCCAAATGATGGTCGCCTATAGGATATTTATATGAATTGGCTCACTAATTTTGTAAGACCGAAAATCAGAGCGTTGGTTGGCAATGATGTGCCGGATAATCTTTGGGAAAAATGTCCGAAATGCGAGCAAATGATTTTCCGAAAAGAGCTGTGTGCGAATTTTAATGTATGTCCGCACTGCGATCATCATATGAAAATCGATGTGGCAGATCGGATCAGCATGCTTTTCGATGGTGGAGAATTTTCGAAAATTCCATATTATCAATGCACATCGGATCCTCTGAAATTCAAAGATACCAAAAAATATTCGGATCGCCTTCGGGCATGTCGGGAATCCTGCCACGAGAACGACGCCGCCGTCGTAGGACACGGTTGCGTTGGAGGTCAGAAAGTCGTCGCCGCTTTGTTTTCCTTCGACTTCATGGGAGGATCCATGGGAATGGATGTGGGTGAGGCGATCATCGCCGGAGCAGAATACGCCATCGCCAAAAGCTATTCATTCCTGCTTGTCCCATGTTCCGGCGGCGCAAGAATGCAGGAAGGAATATTCTCGCTTATGCAAATGCCCCGAACAGTGGCCGCAGTGAATAAAGTAAAAAAAGCGAAGCTACCCTACATTGTGCTCCTGACTAATCCCACAACCGGTGGAGTGTCCGCCTCGTTTGCCATGCTGGGAGATATACACATTGCCGAACCAGGAGCTCTAATTGCGTTTACCGGTCCGCGAGTAATCGAAGCCACAATTCACGAGAAATTGCCAAACGGATTCCAGCTGTCCGAGTACCTCATGGATCACGGCATGGTGGATATGGTAATCCATAGAAAAAAACTCAAAGAAACCATTGCAAAAATATTAGCGATTCTTACTCATGAATAAATTGCAGCATTTTTTCTAAAAGTTATATATTTTTTATATTTTTTGTTTTACTTTTATATAAAGTAAGACTGTCGAGATTCTAGAATTTTTTACGAAATAAATGTCTTCGGAATAAAATTTCGGATATCGACGCTCTGCAGTAATTTTTTTTGTTAGGATAGATGGCATGTTGAATTTTTTCGATAAAGATTCCTTTGGTTTTATTAAAAATATGAATTTATTCCAGTTCGCCGTTTTAAATCCGCAAATCGCGATACTTTCCTATTTGAAGGTTGGAGAAAAAATGGCGTCCCAACCAAAAAAAATAGAAGAATCACATCAAAATTTGCTCAATCGACTTATGGAACTGCAAAAAAAATTTTTGCAAGATATCTGCGAAAACAAAAGCAATGCCTTTGTTGATCTGAAATATAGCAAAAAAAATGACAAATACGAGGATAATCTTTTTGAAAACAATCCAGTCCTGAAATTTGCGCTGCAATTTCACGAGACCACCGCCAACTGGATGCTAGATACACTGTCCAGCATCGAGGACGTCGATCCGAAATTAATGCATTCGGCAAAGTTTTTTATGAAACAGTATATAGATATGATGTCTCCGAATAATTTCCCATTTTTGAATCCGAAATTTCTGCAAAAAACGCTGGACACTCAAGGAGAAAATATTCGCAAAGGTCTGGCCATGTTTTTGGAAGATCTGAATAAGGGAGCCATTACCACCAACGATGCTAGCAAGTTCACCATTGGGAAGGAGCTTGCCTCCACTTCCGGCAAAGTTATATTTCAGAACGATTTGATTGAGCTGATACAATATTCCCCCACAACGGACCAGGTATTTCTAAAACCAATTTTGTTCATTCCTCCGTGGATAAATAAATTTTACATATTAGATCTGAACGAAAAGTTATCGTTCGTGAAGTGGGCGGTGGACCACGGTTTTACGGTATTTATGATCTCCTGGATTAATCCCGACAAAAAGCATTGCGATAAGGGTTTCTCGGAATATATTTTTGATGGTCTTGAGGCATCTTTGAATAAAATTGCGGAAGTCACCAAAGTGACGTCCATTCATACTCTGGGATATTGTGTTGGCGGAACGCTGATTTCGGCGTTTTTGGCCTATATGTTTCATCCGAATTGTCGGAGACGTCCAAAAGTCAAAATAGAGTCCGCCACACTGCTGACAACACTACTGGATTTCGAAAGAGCCGGCGACATGGCCATCTTCATGGCCGACAATTATTTAGAGGCCATTGGTGTTGAACTGGAGAAAAAAGGGTATCTGGATGGTCAAATCATGTTCAATACTTTTAGTGCGCTGAAGGCGAACGACATGATTTGGAGATACTTCGTCAACAGCTATATGCTGGGAGAAAAGCCATCTGCTCACGAGATACTGTTTTGGAACGCAGACACCATGAACATCACCAAGACCATGCAGAGGTTTTTAGCACAGGATCTCTATCGGGACAATCTTCTCAAAACCGGTATGTTGAAGCTGGATAACGTTCCACTGGAGCTGCATCGCATTCGCAATGTACCGCTTTACATGATTTCCACCATAAAGGATCATCTGGTTCCATGGGAAGCATCCTTTGACGGTATAAAATTGTTCAATACTAGCGTGAGATTTGTGCTGGGCGGATCCGGACATGTTGCCGGCGCCATAAATCCGCCACTTCGTAATAAATATTGCTACTGGGTGAACGAAAAAATCACCAACGACGCTCAAGAATGGATAAAAAACGCCGTAGAATTTGCCGGATCCTGGTGGACAGATTGGTTTGAATGGATAAAACCCAAGATGGGAGAAATGGTCGCTCCGAGGCACATCACGGATTTTTTGCGGGATGCTCCGGGCATCTACGTCCACGGATCCGCCGGAGAACCGCAATAGTGGCACTGTTGACCCGGAAACTGCTCCCGGACGCGGTCGTTGATTTTCAGATCATATAAAGCCTATTGGGAATAATTTGTACTGAGATTTTGTGCTAGTTAATCGATTTAGCTCTGCTACAGATTTTCTTATTCTCATCCAAGGAGTCGATGACGGCTTGTTGCTAACCCTTGCCGTGTCGGGCCGCTTCCGATTGTACAACTACAACTTACAAACAACACTCTCTACGGATTCTGGAATATCCGGATTCTGAAGTTTATTTCTCATATTTACAACCCCAAAATTGTGCGCCGGCACCTTTTAATATGGTAATTAGCGAAAAAGATGCGCCGCGGCACCGGAGGTTCTAAACTCAATAAAAAAACAAAGAGTACATCTCAAAATCAATGAGTTGCAGAATCCGCAGGGAGTAAGATCTAAAACGGAAGCTTCATGCCAGCCGGCATAAAATTCCCCATTTCTTCGGCCATTTTTGCTTCTATTTTTGCTTTGGCATCGTTGTGAGCGGCGACTATTAAATCTGCTATGATTTCGATCTCTTCCGGAGTAGCGAGTTTCTCATCGATACAGACTTTTTTCATATCACCTTTACCATTCAAAGTGACAGTCACCATATTACCGCCGGACGAACCAACTATTTCCAGCTCATTTAGCCTATTTTGCGTTTCCATTAGTTTTGCTTGCATTTGTTGAGCTTGTTTCATTAATTGATTCATGTTATTCATTATTTTTCCTTTTTTTCATCCAACTATATTAATTTTGCTCTCGGAAACAACCGCAGTGCTTCGTCTGCTATATTATCGGATCCCACAGCAGATTTATCCTCTTTTTTAGCACCAATTATGTCGTTCTGCAAATTATTTTTTTCCTGGGAACTTACGCTTGGCTTTAGATTCGCCACTGATGTCACTGATGTCTTGGAGGCATCATTTTTTTGCATGACGTCGCATTGGGAGATTATTTCGTGCAAGTCCGGAAGTCCCGAAGCATAAGCGATGCGAATTATCAGCATTTCCAGCACTATTTTCTGATCGTCGCAGATTTTTATTTCTTCGATACCTTTCAGTAGCATCTGCCAAATTCTACCGAGAGAAGAAAGTGCCATATGGGCAGAAAGTCCGACGAGCTTCTGCATTATGTCGTCCGATACAATATTTTCCAGAGGCTCGACTTTTGCTTTTAGGCAGGTGAGCACATAGACGTAATCCAGCAGAAGGTTTGCTATTTTTTCGCAGGAGACGTCGCTGTTCATGATCTCCCGATATTTGGCAATTGCGGATTTCACGTCAGCTGTTCCTATGGAAGCGAGGAGATTCAGCACATCGCCGTCGTCGGACATACTTAGCATGCTTTTTAAATCTGCCACCGACAGCTCCTGGGTCTCGGCCATGCTTATGGCTTGATCCAGGATGGAGAGACTGTCTCTTATGGATCCATCTGCGGCCTTGGCCATCAAAGAAAGAGCTTCCGGGCACGCCACGACGCCTTCCCGATGGCAAATGGACGATAAATATTGCGCAATTAAATTTTCATCCACTCTTTTTAGATCGAATTTCAAGACTCTAGACAAAATCGTCTCTGGTATTTTATAGGTCTCCGTAGTAGCCATGAGAAATTTTACATGCTCCGGCGGTTCCTCCAGCGTTTTTAAAAGCGCATTGAACGCACTTTTTGATAGCATATGCACTTCGTCAATGATAAATATTTTAAATTTCCCGCTGGTGGGCTTGTAGCGGCAGGATTCTATGATTTCCCTCACATCATCAACACTGGTGTTACTGGCGGCGTCTATTTCTATCACATCTATTTGATTATCTTTGGAAGATTCGAGGCAATATTCGCATTTACAGCAGGGCTCCGGATTGCTGTTTTCGCAACGGAAGGCCTTGGCCAATATTCTTGCGATGGTGGTCTTGCCCACGCCTCGGGTGCCGGAAAAAAGCATTGCTGCGCCCAGGCGATTCTTCTGCATTCCCCGAGTAATGATTTTTATGACTATATCTTGTCCCACAACGTCAGAAAATCTCTGGGGTCTATATTTGGTGGCCAGCGGAATATAAATACTCATGCGCAAAACTTTTTCTAGTCTTAGGAAGAGGACAACCAACCCATCCGGTGTTCACTACGGCTGCTTTCTTCCGAACCTGACCGATTTCATAATCCTGCATGTCCAGCTGTCCCGTAAGTATAATAGCAGATAATTAATGGCTTGGATAGAGAAAATAAGCCGTATGAGTTGTCTAAGTTATTATTGTAGCTGTTATGCGAAAAATAATGTAATCTTCGATGAAAAATTATCTTCCAGAGCTTGATTCTAAACGCAGTATCCGGGAAAATCCGCCATAGCGGAAATAGTGTTGAGCAATAGTGTCATTCATTCACAATGGCCGGCGGGAAAATTCAGGAAATTGCCCATTACTTCATTGATAGCAGAAACAATTCGGTGTATATTGGAGTGAATTCGAAAAAGGAAAGTTATCACAATGGCTACTGTTATTTTAGAAGCGAAGACCCGAGAATCTGTTGGAACAGGATCCGCAAGAGCAGCTCGGCGCAACGGTTTTATTCCGTGTATCGTGTATGGAGACGGAAAAGCAACGGACTCCATATGCATTTCCAAAGATTTACTCGACAGGTACGTTCACAAGTCTAATTTTTTTTCAACGGTATTTGAAATTCAGGGCGTCGGGGAAAAAAGTGAGAAATTTGTTGCAAAAGATATACAATTTCATCCGGTAACCGACAATCCAATTCATGTGGATTTTTTAAGAGTAAGAAAGGGCAGTAGAGTAACGGTGCGTGTGCCCATTGGCTATATCAACGAACATGCGTCTCCGGGCATCAAGATGGGTGGAGTTCTGAACGTGCTGGTGCACGAAATCGACGTCGTCTGCGATCCGGATAACATACCGAATACCATTGCCATCGACCTAACGGGATTTGAGTTTCACCATACGGTGCACGCTAACGATATTAAACTGGCTGAAGGAATCACGCTCCCCAGTGGCGGTAAGAATTTCACGGTTGCCACCGTTGTTGCTCCAACGATTCTCAAGAAGGAAGATGAAAACGCTGCCGCAACTACGACAGAAACCACCACCGCTGCTAAGTAATTTGTTTCATGACAACCGTCTTGCTGATTGGCCTTGGAAAT
>JAITAC010000093.1 GCA_031284345.1 Holosporaceae bacterium
CATCTTTCCATGTGGAACTGGTGTGGTATAAACACAGCATGGCTAAAATTCCAATCTAGGCCGCAAACGACCGAGATCTCCGCTACGCCACTAAAACCCTATTGCCAATCATTAACTATGTCCGTTTATAGATTTTTTGCTTTTTAAATCACTCAAATTTGGAGCTTGAAAATTTGCAAAAACAAATTAACGAACATAGTTATTATTCCTTCCAATATTATTTTGGCGGAGGAGGAGGTAATGAAACCTTATTTTTTGTGGGTGAGCATTTATGGTTTCTAGCTTTTTCTAATGCTTCCAGAGTTTCCGCATCATCTTGCGCTGCTCCAGGAATATCATCTCGCACATACACAAAAACAAAATCATCCAATCCTCCATTGCAATAGTTGGATTGTGGCGGAAGTTTCATGTGTGCAGGTTGTACAAACAATCTATCAGAAAAATAATCACATCCAGGATCATCACAATAGTCACGCAAGGACTCGCTTAAACATCTTATTTTGTAACCTTTGGGAGTTTCGCTCTCCGGAGGACAGTAATTAAAACGTGCGTGACACGCATTAGTTGGATATCCAGACGGATATGTGTTGTAATAGTAACCGGTGGGAATAACTATTACATCTGGTAATTCGCCAAGAGTATCGGAAAATCTTTTCTTCACTCCTTGAATAACGGGAGGACTTACAGGACCGGAGTCTTCTTTCAAAGTCCAGGTGCAGTCGCTATTTAGAAATGGACGTTTAAGAACAGAAACTTTATTGATATTTCCTCTATAAACTCGCAACTCATCTGGATTAGTAAACTCAGGGAAGGATATGTTTTTTGCTCCTGCTATTCGTCTATGGCCAACCCAATATTTTGAGACCTGTTCATTTGAATATGTGTAATCGCATAAAAATATTGAGCACAATATACAACACGCTATTTTTTTTTCATTCATGTTTCTCCTCCTTTACTAAAAAATATATAGACATTCTATCAAAAAATTTTATAAAAGTCAAGAGAAAATACAATAAAATACAAGATTAAATGCGCGCAAATTTCCTGGTCACCGAAACGATAAATTTTCGCGGGTTTTTGGGAATCGAACAAAATATGAAAAGCTGTCAATAGCAACAGTTTCTATTCCGGGAGAGCGATCATGCCCTCCCGAAAAATAATTTACTGCCTATGAACCAGCATGATTAAATAACGATCTCGCTAAGCGAAAGTTTTGGCTTCCAATATTCTTTTTATTTTTTTTAATTTTACTGATAGGTCATCTGCCGAAGTTTTTAGCAGGTACGCATCAATGCCCCCATTTTTTTCCACGGAGCGCACAGCACTGGTGGACAATCGAATTTTCAATTGAGCTCCAAGAACTTCACTCATAAAAGACACATTTTGCAAATTCGGCATGAATCTACGTTTTGTTTTATTATTTGCGTGGCTAACATGATTACCGTAGAGTATTTTTTTTCCCGTAAGCGGACAAACCTTTGACATATCTCTATTCCCATTAACAATGTAGAGCTTATACATGGTTACGCTCGAAAAGTCAAGATACCTACGATTTTGTTTTCGAGATATATCATCTTTAGAATTTACTAGAAAGTGCTTATAATCACATAGCATTAATTATTATGGTGAACAGATGACATGGATGGGTACAACAATTCTTTCGGTTCGCAAGGGGAATCAAGTAGTAATGGCCGGCGACGGACAGGTTACTATGGGCAGCGTTATTGTCAAAGGCAACGTGCGCAAAGTACGTTTTTCGAGTTCCAAGAACGTCCTAATTGGCTATGCGGGAGCAACCGCCGACGCCATAACCCTGTACGAGCGCTTGGAGACAAAGCTGGAGGCATATCCGGGACAACTGCAGCGGGCCTGTGTGGAGTTGGCCAAAGAGTGGCGAACGGATAAATATCTCCGCAAGCTGGAAGCCATGATCGCCACCGCCGATAGGACGGTATCGCTGATTGTCTCAGGATCCGGCGACGTTCTGGAGCCCCAGGACGGAATTATCGGCATTGGTTCCGGCGGAAATTATGCGGTTGCGGCGGCGCGAGCTCTGATCAACGAAAATCATTCCGCAGAGGAAATCGTACGAAGGTCTATGCAGATAGCGGCGGAACTGTGCATATATACTAATTCGTCAATTATTTTGGAAAAACTAGATACGGAGAACTCAAAATGACACATTTATCTTTAACGCCGACTCGGATAGTTTCGGAACTTGATCGCTTTATCGTCGGCCATAATGACGCCAAAAAGGCTGTGGCCGTGGCTCTACGCAATCGCTGGAGGCGTCAGCAGGTGGCGGACCCGCTTCGGGATGAGATATCGCCGAAAAATATTCTGCTGATCGGTCCTACTGGAGTTGGAAAAACCGAAATCGCTCGCCGACTCGCTCGCCTCGTCGGAGCACCATTCATAAAAGTGGAGGCCACTAAGTTCACGGAGGTCGGATACGTCGGCCGAGACGTCGAGCAGATGATCCGAGATCTCGTCGAAATCGCCGTTTCCGATGTGAAAAACAAACAAATCCAAATGGTAAACGAACAGGCTCAGCAAAAAGTCGAAGAAAAAATAGTGGAAATCCTCGTGGGAGAAAATGCCTCCCCGGAAACCAAAGGAAAATTCCGGAAAATGCTTCAGGCAGGACATCTGGACGATAAAGAAATAGAAATAAATGTGATGGATAATTCCTCCGGTCAGGCGTTCGATATTCCCGGAGTCCCCGGAGCCCAGATAGGCATGCTGAATCTGTCGGACATGATGAGCAACGCCCTCGGCATAAGCAAAACTAAAAAACGCTCCGTGACCGTAAAAGAAGCTCAAACCGCTCTGATGGGCGAAGAAAGCGAAAAATTAGTGGATCGAGATAAAATTATAAAAGAAGCTATGACCATCGTCGAACAAAACGGCATCGTGTTCATTGATGAAATTGATAAAGTATGCGCTCGAAATACCACCGGAGCCGACGTCAGTCGCGAAGGCGTGCAACGAGACCTCCTGCCTCTGATAGAAGGCTGCTCCGTAAGCACCAAATACGGCGCCATCAAAACAGATC
>JAITAC010000112.1 GCA_031284345.1 Holosporaceae bacterium
AATAGTAAACACCAGTGAGATAATTAATTATTATGGCTATGCCATCGGATATATCACAGAATATTTTTTCTTCGTTAAGCTTGTACATATTGTTTCCTTTCATTATTCCAATTAACTTCATTAAGTTCATTTATGAACTCGCGCAAAATATTCACATTTGCTTCAAAATCCGGAGATAAGTTTATTTGATAGAAATCCAAATCCTCTATGAATGACAAAACGTGCTTCATGTATTCAGCTGTATTGCTACTACAAGTAAATTGACGTATAGGTTCCCAATCATCCTTAAGATATATTGCATAACTCAGGTATCTAGGATGGATTTTACTGCACATCTGAGAAACAGTGGAGTACGCCATCTGCACAACGGCTTTGCCCCTATTGATTTTTTCTATGCTCGGTTTTTCTATGCCAGCTATATGGGGAAAAATTGCCGTTTTTATCGGCAGCGCTTTTACGAATCCAGTATGATGCGTCGATAAATCGATTATGTGCTTTGTATTGTTCCAATTATTGTTGAGAAATTCGTAGTGTAGTCCGTTCAGCTGCGAGATTATGCGGGGTGCCAGAGAGGATACAGAATATATGGGATAGGCGTGAAGTCCATTTTTTTTATCTAGCACAAGATAGTCTTCGGACACAAATTCGAATCCGTCCAATAATGCCGATACCGCCAGTGTCGATTTGCCGGCGCCGCCTCTGCCGCAAATGAGAACGCCAGTTCCATTAATTCCCACTGCCGCAGAATGAAACATAGCGGTGGTGTTGTCGCCGATGATATTGTTCAGGAAACACACAAACAAATGTTCTCCCCACAAATCGGTAATTTTTTCCTTTGACATGTCGCTGGAGGCAAAATAGTGGGTGCGCGTTTGGGCATCGTAGGCCTTGATGACGTTTAACAACTTATAAAATTCTATTTTGGATGCAGAATTGTCTTCGGATCGGTATGTCATGCAGTAGCAATTGCCAATGGCCAGTTGTCTGATATGGGAGTCAATGTCTTCCTCCCAAAAACGAACGGCTACGTCATAGGGACCGCGAGCTTCGTCTGCGATATAGGCAAATTGTTTGTCCAAGAGTTTACGGAGATGCGGCAGATAGCATTCCAACTTAACTATTTTGGGGCCAAGATGCAAATGGCGCACCCATTTTTCTTTTTCAATGCCTGCATTGTTCAATCGATTCCAATGGCGATTCATTTCTTCTGCTGATAAAATCTGCTCTGGAAAATATTTTTTAAGCTTTTCATTCATAGTATTGTCATCTTCCTTGGAATTCAGTATCGGGTCTTGAAATATGTATAATTTTTCGGTTTTGTCATTATTTGATTGTTTTGTTTTTTGGCGTAATTGATCTCGCATTCGGAATAATTTTATGATTTTCATATCTCTTTTTATTTTGGCGTCGGCATTCGGGTCTTCGAAGGCATTTATTTGCGCCAGAAAGTCCTGCGGGAGTATATGTGGAAGGGATTCATCAAATATTTCCAGTAAAATTTTTATAGAATAGAGTGTGTCTGTTTGGGTTGCATTGTCTATTATGATGCTCCAGTCGATGCTGTTACTTTTTGCAAGTGTAGCGATGTCATACATCCAGGAAATACTCATTGCCGATGTCGGAAATTCGCTTGTATCCCAGAAAAAATCATCATATATCATATTGCCGTAGAAATTTATCAGAGTCGAGAATATCAGATCTTCCGGAATCGGAATAAATGCGTTTACGCCAAACGCTCTGACCTCCCTGGCCGATTGCCATATTCTTTTGTCAGCGGCACTATCTTCTTTCACAATGATGGAATGTATGTCTATTTTCATATTGTCGCCAAAGCACATGTCTGTGGAGTGCAGTCCTTTGAATGTAGCGGAAGCTCCGAGATTTTCAGCGGCTTTTACGGTCTCATCAAAGCGATCCCGGGGCACGGAAAAATCGATGTCGTACATGTGTCTCGGATATTTCTGATATAAATAGCGCATGGCGAGTCCTTTTATCATTAAAATTGGAATTCCTCGCCGATTGAGCTCTTGTCCAATTCTGTGAAATCCTTCCAAAAGCTGCACATTGCCGTACTGAAAATATCTCACCACTCCCTTGAATTTCGGCAAAAGAGGATGATTTATTTCCGCATATCTGCTTACTAAAGATGACAGCATAAAATTTATAGCCAAATGTTCATCATGTATTTTGTATTTGGGTAATAATGCCATTATGTCTTCTGTTTTGGCGTTATCGGTCACCATTAATCTCAGCAGATCTATGTCTTGTTTTCTAAAGTCCAGTTGCTCTTTGAAAAAATCTGCACAGGTTGTCATTGCTATGCTCCAATTTCGTTTGGGGTTATGAAGGCGTCGTGCCACACAAATTGTCTGTAATGCCAACAAAGACAGCAGGGCGATTCTTCACATATTTCATCTCCCATAAGCATTTTTTTTGTTTTTTGCACGACTTCGGATTCCAGACATTTTTTCAATCCCAGCTCGAAGACATTGAGATCGGAAATGCCGGTGCCATTGTAAGAGCATCCCAAAAATTTACCATCGTAATTTATGGACGGAAATTTCCACAGATCTAAACAGGGAGGATTGGCAGTTCTCGTAAAATTATCTTCATATTCGAAGGTGGTTTTGGGATAGGCGAGCCCGGTTTCTTCGTAGATCATGTCGGTGTCTTCGGGAATGTAGTAAAAAACACGGTCTTTGCAAAAATATAAAGTTGCATCTAGGTCTTTGGCCATTTTTTTGGCGGCCTGAAGTTCTTCTCGGGAAGAATTATGTTTAAATATTTGATATAGCAAATTCACCAGTGGGAAATTGCTAGAATATGTTTTCTTGCATATCCAAAGCTTTTTTATGTTGTTAATTACTGTGGAAAAGTTTCCGCCGTGCCTATACTTTTTGTAGGCTTTTTGATTGACGGCGTCCACATTTATGGATAATGCAAGAAATTTATTGACCACCAGGGACTCAATGACAGCATCAGATACAGTATTGAAATTAACGCCGTTCATTGCCGTAAGCAAGACGTTTTTAGCCCGAGCAAATTCCATGATTTTTGATAAATCTGGATTGAGAAAAATTTCTCCGCGATTCGCAATTTCAATTCTCTGCACAAACGGATTCATTTCGACGAATTTTACGAAATCATCAAATTTTAGACATCCTTTTCCGAAATCGCCGTAGTCGCCTTTTCCAACGGAGCATTCTGGGCAGGAGAGTTGGCAAAATGTACACGAATCCAACCTGACGCCATTTGGTAGAGTCTCCTGCAGCAAGGACATAAACTATACTCCCCTGTGGGAACTGTTCACAAACTCTGTTTTTTCGGTATTTTTTGCGCCAAATATACTGCTGGTTTGCGCTATTTTTCCATAAAAAATTCTCGAAAAATCCAGTTGGTAAACGGTCCTTAAATTAACCATAATGGGATAATTGAGATATTTCACGTTTGCGTGTAGGATCCCAATAGCCCTTAACATTATCAAAGAATCGAAAATAATTTAAATAAAAATTTAGAAAAACACAAGGCATTTTTCAATTACATGTGGAGAATCCACAATTCATATATTTTTTAATGCATTAATAGCGTCTGCGTAGTTGCCGCTGCCAAAGAGAAATGCCCCTGTTACGCAGCCATTTGCTCCATTTTCAAGACATTGCTTCAGGGTAGACGGATTTATGCCGCCGTCAACGTAAATTTTTATATGTGATGGCAATATCTCCCGGAGAACATAAATTTTTTTCAATTGGGAGTCTATGAATTTCTGGCCAGAGCTGCCGGGGTTTACGGTCATAATCAAAACGACGTCCAACATTTCAATGCAATAGGAAATTATTTCGATGGGAGTTGCGGGATTGAGTGCGACTCCGGTTTTTTTCCCAAAATTTTTTATTTTACATAAAGTGCGATGCAGATGCGTACACATTTCCGGATGCACGATGAGCAAGTCGGCTCCGGCGCTGGCGAAATTTTCGATGTGTCGGTCGGGGTTATCTACCATGAGATGCACGTCGAAGGGGAGGGGAGTCAATTTTTTATGGGCGGCAACCACGTAGGAGCCAAAGGTAATGTTCTCGACGTAATTTCCGTCCATTACGTCCCAGTGCACACGATCTGCTCCGGCGGATTCCAGAGCCAGCAGTTCCTGTCCCAATTTAGTAGGATCGGCGGAAAGCATGGAGGGACAAATTATCATTTTGGTGCTCGTTATTTATCGAGGGGAAAAATTTTTGTAAATTCCTGCCATTCGCCTTTGCTGAGTCCGCTATTTTCCTGGGATATTTTTTCTCCGCCGAGCGCTCTATTTATGAGATTGATGCAATGATGCGGCAGAGAAACGGCTTTTTGTCTATAGTTGACAAAGGCGTCGTAGGTATAGGGCACCCATTTTTTCACGATGTCCAGAATTACGTTTGCATAGCACCTTATTTCGTACTGGGCGTGGGAATCGGTTCTCAATTTTAGGAAATGCAACAAATTATGCAGATCGATTTTCCAATACATTTCTGTATAAATGCCGATGGGCAACAGAGTGCGGGCAATTTCTCTCGTGAGAGCCATATCATCCAGCAGATGGGAGTATTTTTCGTAGGCGTCTTTTTGAACGCCCGCGATAGCATCTAGTATTTCTTGGGCTTGAATCGGCTCCATGGCATTTTCTGATTTTCCCTGTCTATTGGAATCCGACTGCCGTGCGATCTGATCGATTTCCGGCAGATAAAACTCGTTGCCTAGAATCGAATACCTGGCAGAATACTCGTTTATGTTGGCAGTGCGATGCCGCACCCATTGGCGCATGACAAATATCGGAAGCTTAACATGCAATTTCAGCTCACACATTTCAAATGGAGTGGTGTGGTTGTGCCTCATGAGATAATTTATGAGTCCCTTATCCTCTTGAGCTTTTTTTGTGCCAATACCGTAGGAAACCCGCGCTGCCTGCACAATGGACGCATCGGTGCCCATGTAATCGATTACCCGAACAAACCCATGATCCAAAACTGGAACTGGTTTGTGGAGAATTTCCTCCAATTCCGGGCTGAAGCTTCTTACGCTTTCGTTTTTGTACTCTGCTCTTAAATTGTCAATAATATCATCTGATAAATCTGTGGGAAACTTACTCATAATACCTCGCTGTTGTTTTCAGTGTGCAGAATATATTTTATCACTTCCAGCTCCTTTTTGTCAAGAAAATAATTAATTCGCGAACGGAGCTGTCGCCTAATTCAAACCATTGAGACATTTTTTTTTATTTATGAATATATGTCATAGATTACTATTGATTCATTGTTATAAAAAAATCTACGTTATTTTTGGAATTTTTCATTTTATTTAGGAGAAATTCCATACCGTCACAGGTTCCCATTGGCATAAGTATGCGCCGGAGCACCCACATTTTGGATAAAATGCTTCTATCCACCAGCAATTCTTCTTTGCGAGTTCCGGATTTTGTTATGTCGATGGCTGGAAATGTTCTTTTATCTGCCAATTTTCTATCTAGCACAATTTCTGCATTTCCGGTTCCTTTGAATTCTTCGAAAATGACTTCGTCCATTTTTGAGCCGGTTTCCACGAGTGCGGTTCCGATGATGGTGAGCGATCCGCCTTCCTCGATGTTGCGGGCGGCTCCGAATATTCTCTTGGGACGCTGAAGAGCGTTTGCGTCGACGCCTCCGGTGAGCACCTTTCCGGACGATGGACACACTGTGTTATAGGCTCTTGCCAATCTTGTGATGGAATCCAGCAGGATAACTACGTCTTTTTTATGTTCCACCAGTCTTTTGGCTTTTTCTATGACCATTTCGGCCACCTGGACGTGGCGAGTGGGCACTTCATCGAAGGTAGAACTAATTACTTCGCCGTGGACCGATCTACGCATATCCGTGACCTCTTCAGGACGTTCATCAATGAGAAGAACGATAAGATGGGCTGCCGGAGAATTTGCGGTTATGGCTCGGGCGATGTTTTGCAGCATAACGGTTTTTCCGGTTCTCGGTGGGGCTACAATGAGGGCTCTCTGTCCTCTTCCCAGAGGAGAAATTATTTCTATAACTCTCGTAGTCATATCTTTTTCGACGCTGTTGTCGATTTCCAGCGTAAGCTTGGAATTCGGATACAGCGGTGTGAGATCATCGAAATTTATGCGGTGCTTTGCTACATCGAGCGAATCTCCGTTTACGTAATTTATTTTGGAAATGGCGAAATAACGCTCTCCTTCCTTAGGAGATCTGATAATTCCTTCTAGTGTATCTCCGGTTTTTAGACTATATTTCCGGATTTGGGATGGAGAAACATATATATCGTCTGAGCCGGCCATGTAATTGGCTTCCGGTGATCGCAGGAAACCGAATCCATCCTGGAGCACCTCTAGCACTCCGTCTCCGAGAATCTCGACATCATTTTCCGCAAGCTTTTTCAGTATTGCGAACATCATGTCCTGCCGTTTTAGCGCTGCAGCATTTTCTACTTCTAAACTTTCGGCAAATGCCAAAAGCTCTGCGGGCATCTTTATTTTTATATCTTTTAAACGCATATTATCTCTTCAAAATTTTCGGATAAAACAATAGTTGACATACGCTGCCATAATCAATTAATCGTAAAAATACAAACATTTACAGCCACAACAATAAGCGCATTTGATTAGAAGATGGTGCCCAAGGCCGGAATCGAACCAGCGACACGAGGATTTTCAGTCCTCTGCTCTACCAACTGAGCTACCTGGGCCAGCGTAGGTCTCTATCATCATATAAATTAATTTGGTTTCTGTGTCCAGCTTTTTTTTCAAAATCGTAAGAGATAATTTTTTTTAACCGAAACCGCTACATCTACATTGCAGCTTACCATCCCAACAAATTTCGGCAGACCTTGATTTTGAGACTTATTCTCCATATTTATTATATTTATACTCCTCCAGTGGCGCGCGGCACACGATTCTTCTACTCCTGTAATACTAAATCCCACTATTAAATAGCGATTTAGTCTTGCAAGGATTTGCCGATAATGTTATGATAAGCAGTAGTTTATGTTGTGGTGACAATGTCGAGGAAATCGTTATTATTTAGTCAAGAATCGTCCATTCAAATTTGAAATGCATCAAGCGTTGGTAATTTGATGCAGTGTAATTACGTCCAGTAAGTTGCATTGAAAAAGGTATGAAAAGCCATGTGAAGAAGTTAATCTCGGATT
>JAITAC010000054.1 GCA_031284345.1 Holosporaceae bacterium
CGCATTCTTCTCTCTTGACTCTCGCTGTATCAATCCTAATGCCGCATGAGTATATACGCCATATTTTTTAGCATTTTCTTAATATTTGGAGGCTAAGATATGATAAATATGGAGGAATATGCATCTATTTAGTGGAGTTTCGTATGCAAAAATTTCTGACATCTGGGCGCATTAAACAAGTGTTAGCAGACGATTCCTTGAAAAACATTGAGTTACCCTCCTCTTCAGTTGGCCAAAAAAAAATAATTCATCCCACGGATTCAGAATATGATCCTGATCGGCATGAATCCCGATTTATAAAAAATCATTTTTCTGATAAAATTGAATCTATAGTGCCATTTATGAGCGTGGTGATTCCGGCCTATAACGCGGAAAACACAATTTGGCATTGTATTCGGACATTGAATGCTGCACTTTGTCAAATAGAGCATGATATAATAGTAGTGGACGACGCTTCCACTGACAACACCGCGGCAGTGGTGCAAAAATTGGCGGGAATATACGGAAATGTGAGCCTAATTCGGCAAAAAAAGAACCAAGGGCCAGGGCCAGCTCGCAACTGTGGATTGAAGAATGCCAGCGGCGAGTTTGTGTGGTTCGTGGACGCCGACGACGAGATTCCGATCGAAAATTTCCAGAATTTCGATATACGCCAGGCCTGCGAAAATCGTGACGTAGTGATGTTCCGCTATAATCAAGTAATTCCGGGAAAAAAAGGAATCCAGCCATGGGGAAAATACAATGCTATGGTTATGGCAGCGCGTCCATCTGACAATTTTACTGTAAACGAATTTCCGTCGGTACTGACCACTTTTAATGCAACCTGGAACAAGTTTTTTCGTAGAGAAAGTGTTATATTCGCAGGCATGGATTTCCCTAACATTATTGTTAGCGAGGACCTACCATTTATTATTGCCAATCTCTGTGCTGCCAAAAATATACATTTTGTCGATCGAGAATTATATACATATCGTACCGATGCTTCAAATATCTCTCGCATAGTGGATCAGCGGCGATTACAGTCGCTTTGGTCTTTGAAAGTCTGCGATGATTGGCTGGAGCAAAGGCATTTGGATCCGGCAGTGATGGTTTCCTACCACGTTTGCAAAGCGCATCACCTGCACTTGTGCTGTTGTGGAGCAAAGGGAAATATCCAGGATATCTTGCTGAAGTATCTTGACAATTATTTGAAATCACTTGATGACGACACGTTCGGCAATCTGATGCAGCATCAGTTTTTGCACCGATATCTGAAGCTGCATATGCTATATCTACGCACCAAAGTTAAGCAAAATGTCCGTCTCTGATATTTAAATGGGAAAGCGTCTGATATCCGAAAAAATCGTCACCATAAATTTGGAGTATCAGGCCAAAGTAAATTACTACCGGCTAAAGTCAGGAGTATGTGAAATATCTGAAGGTACGCCGATTGAGGATAAATAATTTTTTTTTCGTCCCATATTTTGAGTGCAGAATCCTCATCATTTTAACCTTTTCGTAATAAAAATGTGTTTTTATAATACTGTTACTCGTGTTTGGATTGTACCGTATGTTTTATGGGATAGTGAAAAAAATAAAAGACTCAAAAGGAGCCACTGCTATAGAGTATGCACTGATAGCAAGTCTCGTAGCTGTAGCTGCTATAACAGGTATGAAGCTCGTCGGAAATGCCATGAGCCAAAAATTCAATGAGATATCCAATGAAGTGATTTGGTGTTCCTGATGACAAATCATCGCCTATAATGGCGCATGTATTATTTTTTGCCTAATTCTTTCTATTATTCCATTGCCAAGATTTTCAAAAAAAATCTTGACTGAAATTTTGATTTTTTATTTTAATATTTTCGCTTATCTCATTTTTTTTGGTTTTGGGCTATTTTTGGGATAAATAATATAAAAATATTTCACAAAATTAACCTTTTGTAAAAAAAAAAGTTTTACTATCATAGTTATAGGGCAGTTGAAATTTGGAGTTTTTTCGCAAGAGCGAGGAAATTTTTGGAGTACCGCGGACTCGATTCTGACGCACTGATCTGAAATAAATTATCAGATATCAATTGCCTTTAGGAAATACCGTTGTACATGCAAGGATGTTGAGATTTGAGAGTTTTTTCGCGACATAAATGTTTTCGATACGGATGTCTTCGGAATAAAAGTCCAGATACGACAGTCCCAGGATCTAAGCCTGAGATCCAACGAAGTCGAAGGCTGGAAAGATCTGCTAGGCAACGGTCTTCGCAGTGAATTGCAGACGTTTTTATGTATAACGATAATACATCAAAGATGGATGACAAATGGACTACTGAGCTGAGACGTTAGTTCACGGGGCAACAGACAAAAAAAACACCGAAACGTGTTGTTTTGTAAGTAAAAATATTTTTTGGGTTGCAAGTGTGTATAGGTGCTAAATCTGTTAATATTAGCATTAGCATCCAAAAAGTAAACGGATGAACTTATTAATTCGTCTAAAAGTCCAGTAGTTTGGTGTATTGTAGCTTGTTTAATTAAAGGGCGCACCGCACATTGTAATTGCTAAGCGGTTCGATGGACATGCGCATTGGAGCAACATATTGTTAGAGGTGGTTTAGATGATTGTGGAGACTGAAAACAAATCTTTAAGAGTCACGGGAAAGGTGAAATGGTTTAATCAATTCAAAGGATACGGCTTTGTCGAAGTGGCAAATATCCATGAGGATGTATTCCTTCATTTTTCCATTGTAGACCAAAGTGGGATAAAGAGGCTAAACAATGAAGATGTAATTGTTTGTGATATAGCAAAATCTGACAAAGGATACCAAGTAACCTATGTTGTGGAAATAGTTCATCTAAACAAACGCGAAACATCGGATAGAAAGCCTGAAACCGTTAGCGTTGTTATGAAATGGTTTAATCCGGCCAAGGGATTCGGTTTTGCTCAGATGCCGACGGGAGAGGATGTATTTATACATTCAAATTTGCTCAAAAAGTATGGTCTTACCAACATAGAGCACGGACAGACTTTAGTTTTGCTGGTTCATCACACAAATTTTGGATATGAGGCGCTGGAAATACTGAGAGACTCTTGATATTCGGAAGATGGTTGCGTAATGGGATATTTTTTGCGGTGAAATCCAAACTACGGGTTCAACAAGATTGACTGCGAAAAAAATCCACTACGCAATGCTCTGGGATAGGCAAGAGAAATTGCCCAGGACATAGTTACGGAAAAAAAAACTTCGGAGATCCGTTTGGCCTAGTTGCCACAGCAGATGCACGTTGGGCCCGGCATCCATGGTGGCGATGGGACCGTCGCCATTTTGCTGCCAAAATTTCCGGACTTCCATTAGAATGCGTATAGTTTCCGGCTGCGTATAGCCGAAGCTTGGAAATGAAGTTTCGAACAGCGCGTTCATGTCCCAAAATTCCTCCCAGCAAATTTGGCGGGCGTTTTCCCACTGACCGTTGTTGAGAGCAGCCAGTAAATTTTTCAATCGAATTTCGGCGCGTTTTTCGCGGCCGTCCATGAGCAGGCTCGATGACACAAGTGCATGAGCTTTACTGGACGATATTTTTTTCGGCTGGTCATCTACAATAATTAAGTCAGTAAGTAATTTATCGATTTTTATGCTTATTTTTTCAGCTTTTTTATCTCTCCACAGACACCATGGCGAAAAAAATGATCGGCAAGAGGATCCGGATCCGATTCTGCTGACGGAACTCTGGAACTCCACTGGCGGAATGGGAACGCCCATCAGGTCCCCCATGGCTTCGAAGGTGCACATGGTCAGGGCAGCAAAGCTGGAAGCAGAACTGGCAATACCTGCAGAATGAGGAAAATTCCCGCTACTTCCATCTTCGAGAATTTGATGATTTGCGGAAGATATGGCGAAAAAATCTTCGCAATTATAGATTTTTTTTATATATTTCAAATGATTGACGAATCGTTTTTTAGCTTCCGGATTCAATGGCTCTTTGCCAACGTATTTATCACACTGGGACGTCAATTCCAGCGAAACTTCCGTGTAGAATTTATCCAAAGTATACGAAAGCGAAACGTTTCGGGGAATATTGTGTGCTTTTTTCCCCATATATTTTATAAGAGCTATGTTGGCGGGAGCTTTTGCAGTCCACATTTTGAGCGCCTAGTTTTGCGGAACTGTAGCGCGGAGCTCTTGGGCCGCAGAGTTCAGCAATCCATTAACAAATGCGATTTCTGATCCCTCGAAAAATGCCTTGGAGATTTCGATGTATTCGTTCAAAATAACGCTGG
The DNA here is from genome assembly GCA_031284345.1 of Holosporaceae bacterium. Lineage (GTDB taxonomy): Bacteria > Pseudomonadota > Alphaproteobacteria > UBA3830 > UBA3830 > BNWE01. Next base: position 4,250 of record JAITAC010000054.1, read on the forward strand.
TGGGAATTTCCCGGAAGCAATGCAATTCGGTGATGGCCAATCGTAGTATGCATTTTATTACGGAGTCGAGCCGTTCGAATTTCCATCCGGCGGACAGATGTTTTCCCACCATACCATCCACCAAGCAGCCGTTTTCATACAGTGCACTTAGCAGATTTTTGAAAAATTCCTCATCCATTTCGGAAGAAGAAAGGTTTTCACTGATGAAAATTTTCTGATCTTTTTCATTGATTAAATCAGGAATTTTCTGATCGCAGAAACCAGCTTTATAGGACGTCTGCACAGCACATAAACGAGCCATACCGCGCAGTCCGGTTTGGGATCTACGTTCCTTTTTAGATAGCATTCACATTCTCACATTCGTTAATAAAGAGGATGCGCTTTGCACAATTCCAGCGCATCTGCCCGAACTTCGGATCTGAGTTTATTGTAGCCGCTTTTCCCGTAATTAGAAAGCACAGAATATATCATATCTGCGATTTTTTTAAATTCGGTAGTTCCAAGATTTCTAGTGGTCATGGCGGCGGATCCGATTCTAATGCCGGACGTTTGGGCCGGAGGTAATTTATCGAATGGGATTGCATTTTTATTGCAGGTAATGCCGGCTTCTTCCAACGCAGTTTCTGCAATTTTTCCATTTATCGATATTTTGGTTAGATCGACCACGGACATGTGACATTCCGTTTTGCCGGAGACCAGATCCAGACCGTGCTCCTGAAGTCGTTCTGCCATAGCGATGGAATTTTCCAGAACTTTTTTGGCATATTTTTTGAATTCCGGCCGCAATGCTTCACCGAAGGCCACTGCTTTTGCGGCGATGGAATGCATTTGAGGTCCTCCCTGCACTCCCGGGAAAACGGCGCTATCTATTTTTTTGGCGATGGCCTCATCGTTGGTGAGAATAATTCCGCCTCTTGGACCCCGCAGTGTTTTGTGGGTGGTGGACGAAACCACGTGTGCGTAGTCGATGGGAGACGGGTATAAATCTGCTACCACGAGTCCGGCATAGTGGGCGATGTCCACAAACAAATAGGCTCCAACGGAATCGGCGATTTCCCGGAAACGTTTAAAATCGATTTTTCTCGGATAGGAAGACGCTCCGGCAAGAATAATTTTTGGCTTATGCTCCTGCGCCAATTTCCGTACTTTGTCATAGTCTATGAGACCGTCTGCACCGACTCCGTAGGAAACCGGCCGAAACCATTTGCCGGATATGGTCGGAGCTGCACCATGGGTGAGGTGTCCGCCCATGTCCAATCCCATGCCGAGAAATGTATCGCCGGGGGACAAAAGCGCATAAAACACCGATAAATTCGCCTGGGCTCCAGAATGTGGCTGAACATTCGCGAATTTACACTTGAACAGCTTGCGGGCGCGTTCGATGGCAGTGTTCTCGGCGATATCCACAAATGAACAGCCGCCATAGTATCTTCTTCCCGGATATCCTTCGGCGTATTTGTTGGTCATTACGCAACCAAGCGCCGCCATTACCTCCCGGGATGTAAAATTTTCTGAAGCTATCAATTCTATTTGATTTTGTTGTCTTGCCAACTCATTTTTTATGGCTTTGAAGATTTCCATATCCGTTATTTTATTTTCCTCAAAAAAATATCCGTTAAACTCCATATTTATCTCCTTTTTATCAGATCATCTATTAGATGCAGCCGACTTTCATGGCGGCCACCATCGAATTTTGTAATCAAAAAGCTGCGGACACATTTCAGAGCAGTATCATGATCGACGATTCTCGCCCCCAATACAATTACATTGGCGTTGTTATGTTTACGAGCCATTACGGCCATTTCTTCATTGAAGCACAGAGCAGCTCGAACGCAGTCATATCTATTGGCGACCATCGACATGCCTATACCAGTGCCGCAAATTAATATACCACGGGCTTCTTCTGGGTTGCAAGACAACAAATGCTGCACCAACTTATGGGCGAAAATTGGGTAGTCACAGGAGTCAGGGCTGTCGGTGCCAAGATTCGTCACCGCCGTCTCCAGCTGTGCGATCAAAAACTTTTTTAGGCCGAAGCCCGCATGATCTGATGCTATAAATATAGACATTATTACTTCAAATAAGATGCTACTTTCTCATTATCATACCACGAAATTTGTACAGGAATCGTTGCTATTAAATGATGATATCTTTTGGGAATACGCACAAGATCCTTTTCGGTAGTTAGTAATTTCGCATCGAGAATTTTTGCGTCATCCAGCAAATCAACGATTTCCGTATCCGAAAACGAATAATGATCGGGAAATATTACCCGCTTCACCACCGTTAATTTACTCGAGATGGAGTCAAAAAATTTTTGCGGATAGCCAATGCCGCAAAATACTAGAAAACGCTCCTGGCAATCGATTTTGGAAAAATTTTGCAGCAATTTCCCCATTAATATCGGAATAGAATCGGGAATTTTCGCTTTTATTTGAGAAAAATCGTATTCTGATTGGTGGGTGAGTAGTATGGCGGCGTCGATATCGTCTTTTACAATTTTCATATTGAGTCGATTAGGACCGAGCGGCAGCATTTCACCGTTTCCGAATCCCTGATCTGCATCGATCACCAAAAATTTGATGTCTGGTCGCAGTTTTTTTTGGCAAATACCGTCGTCCAGCAGGAAAACATCGTAAACCCCCTTGGAGTGAGCTAGAGCTGCGCTCTTGGATCTGTTTTTGGCCACGAACACATCGATACCTTTTTGAGATAGCATCAGAGGCTCATCGCCAACGTCGGCGCAGGTATGCATATCCGGATCCACCGCCAGAACCTTGGAGGATGATCTGCCATAGCCGATGCTCAGCACGGCGCATTTTTTCCCGAGGATCATTAAAAGATCCGCAATGGCTTTTACCACAATACTTTTTCCGGAGCCTCCAATGGTGATAGCTCCGATCGCTATTATTTTTTGGGGCACCAATCTATTTCCATATGACCTCCTGTAATTCAGCGAAGATATCCACGAATACAATTGACTCGGCAGAAATAACAAAATTTTTAAAAACCAGTTAACTTTTTCCGCATACCAAAATTTCGGAGACCTAAACAATGCCAATTACTCCTTTTCGAAAAAAGATTTAGTGGTCTAATTATGAACGAACCTCACATTTTTTCGGTAATAGTATATTAAAAATAAAAAGAGCTAGACAACAGAAACATATGCTATATAAAAATGCAAAATCATGGCCGTAAGAGGTCCAAATATTTCCGGCAAAGATCGACGACAAAAAGAAAGATAATCCTATGGTGCAATAGTATACGCCAATGGCTGTTCCCCGCAGATGACTATCGACTCTTTCTGTAATTAGCGACAGAAACAGTCCTTGCACGGCGGTCATTTGGCCTCCCCAGAGAAAGGCGCCAATGTATATGTTAACGATGGAGTTCGCCGTAAGAAAAAATAAATTAGCGGCGATCATCATTAGTATACAAATTTTTATGAACTTGGCTTTGCCGAGTCTATCGGCATACAATCCGATGGGATACGAACAGGCGACCTGTCCAATGCTTATGAATATGCTGGCGGAACTAGCGGTTCCCAGAGAGGTAAATTCATGGGCAAAAATAGGGAATAGTGATTCGCTGAAGTGTCCCATTTCAAAAACAAATGCCAGAGTAAGGAGTTTCCAGAAATGTACGTCCAGAGATCTTAAATATTTTTTCTGAAACGGATTTTCCATTTTTTTCGGTGAAGTATTTTCTTTTTTTGTTTCCCGAAGTTCCTGTGGAGTTTTTACTTTGTACAGGAGAGCTATCGCTATGGCGACGGCAAAGGTTGAGCAGAAGAACACCACTCGATAATTATTACAGCTGAGGAACATTATCCACATGCCAAGCACAGTTCCCAAAGCGGATCCTATGGTTTTCAATGATCTGCTAAAGCCAAACGACTGTCCGCGTTTTTCTTTACTACTCAGATCGGCGATCAGGGAATCGCGTGGCACTGCCTGAATTCCATTTCCGATTCTTTCAATTGACTGGGCGAATAGGATCATGAGCGAGGAGTTAGCTATGGCAAAGAGAGGCTTCGTGAGCAACGATATGGCACATCCTATGATGAGAATAGCCTTTCGATTGCAGAAGTAGTCGCTTACGGCGCCGGAAAAAATACGCACGATGTAGGCAATGGATTCCACTATTCCGTCAATGGAAGATATGGTTGCTTCGCTGGCGTGCAGTTCGTTCTTCATGAAGAGTCCGAGATTGCTGTAGACCATCGTTGTGGCAGCACCTAGGAACAATCCGAACAAAGATACGGCAAAAATACCTTGTGGTAGCGAATTGAATGTGGAAAAAATGCGATAAAAAAAAGAAAAACGTTGAATTAGGCTGCTATTACTTGAATTTTTTGATGAACGACATTTAGTGAGTTCATCTTGATTTTCCTTATCGGACGATTTCACGCTGTCACCTCCGTATGATAACCCAGGGTGGTTATACTATTTTTTGTAGAAAAAGTCTAATGAAAAATTAATTACATATAAGTTTTGTTTTTTTCTAGGGCGATACCGGAATCAATCACATTAGCCGATGCGCTCCAATTACGCTTGCTGAAAAAAGTTATAGAAATAATTGCCTTCGACAATGGAGAATAGATTAAATCGACGTCCAAGGAAGAGTTGAGGGGTGATCTGTTGGATTTAGAGAAAAGCTACAAATAATGTGTGATTTTTTTAAGACAAGAACTTTTTAAACCCAAGGCAGTGGTGTCTTTATTTTTCTTATTTAAGTTCTGGCCCAGAATTTTTTGGGGAAGTTCTTGCCACCCTATTGATTCTGGAGCATCCTGATTCCGAAGCTTATGCCACATATTTACAACCCCAAGCTGTGTGCCGACACCTTTTCCACCAATTTGCATAATAGCAGGAAAACGCAAAATTTTCGTTAACGGCGAAAAATTTTTATGAATTAACGAATTTTTAAAACATTTCTTATACTATTTTTATACTATGATCTGCGTGGGAATTCGTGTCGCGCGCCAAAGGATTAAAAAATACGCCCCAGAAACTTATAAAACTGGGAAACGGGTTTCTGCATCAATGGATCCCAGAATCCGTAGAGTAGTCATGGAAAAGTTATTTCTTCGGAAGATTGGGAAAAAAGTCTGTTAAGATCGTTGTTCCGCCAAAGGAGCCATTGATATCCGGAATAAATTTTCGGCTATGAGTGGCTCCACATTGCAATGGTGGGGTTTGTGCTATACAATAGGCGCTGCAATTTTGGCTCATTAAAGTTAATTTGGAGGTGGCAGTGGCAGATAGTTCGCTCGTTAATAAGTATGTGAGGTCTTTGTATGCGGTTGCTGCCGATTTAAATATGGAGCAGGAGGTTTTGCGACAGCTCAACGAGCTAAAAGGAGTTATTTTTTCCATTAGCGACTTCCGAAAATTTCTGAAAAAAATGACATTTTTGAAGTGTGATGGGACGCAGCTGGTGCAGTTGCTGAAGAGGGAGCTTGATTTAGCGGAAATAGTAGGCAATTTTCTAGAGACTCTCAAAGACAATGATCGATTATTTATGCTCATTGACATTTGCGATACCTACGAGACACTGCTGAACGAAATTTCCGGCAAGAGGCGTCTTCATTTGACATTTGCTCGCGACACGTCTGAGAGGGAGGAGCAGGCCCTCAGAAAAGACCTTGCGGAAGTTTTTGGCGAGAAAGCCGAATACGACATACAATATGATTCATCGCTAATTGACGGTTTCAAGATACAATATCGGTCGAAAATTTTGGATTATTCGGCTTTATCCAAAATAAAACGCCTGCGCAGTGCCATTAGGAGAGAGAACGATGAAAATTAATCCAGCTGAGATTTGTTCCATTATTCGGGAGCGCATAGGGAGTTTTGATTCAGGTCCGGAGTTTGTGGAAGTTGGTCGTGTTTTATCCGTGAAGGACGGAGTTGCAAGGGTTTATGGTCTAGAGAGCATTTCCATGGGAGAGAAGGTAATATTCGATTCCGGGGTGGACGGCTTGGCTCTGAATCTCGGAGAGGACACCGTTGATGTGGTGCTATTCGGAGAGGATCGGGAAGTACACGAGGGAATGGAGGTTCGCAGATCCCGGAAAATAGTGGACGTGCCTGTGGGCAAGGGACTGTTGGGACGCGTTGTCGATGCTCTGGGAAATCCGATAGACGGCAAGGGTACCATAAAATCCAGCGAGAGGAGAGCCGTGGACGTGAAGGCGCCGGGCATCATCGAGCGGCGTTCTGTACAGGAGCCGATGCACACGGGGCTAAAGGCCATCGATGCCATTGTCCCCATTGGACGCGGCCAGCGTGAACTTATCATCGGAGATCGACAAACGGGCAAGACGTCCATTGCCATCGATACCATTGTTAATCAGCGAAGTGCATTTGAAAGCAATAACGAAAGTCAGAAATTGTACTGCATTTACGTGGTTATAGGTCAAAAGCGATTTTCCGTAGCTCAGGTCGTGAAGACTCTCATGGAGGCCGGCGCCATGGAGTACACCACCGTCGTAGCGGCAACGGCGTCGGAGGCCGCCACCATGCAATATCTCGCCCCCTACACCGGATGTGCCATCGGCGAATATTTCCGGGACAATGGCATGCATGCGCTGATAATATACGATGACCTGTCGAAACACGCCGTCGCCTATCGGCAAATGTCACTGCTGTTGAGAAGACCTCCTGGACGCGAAGCCTATCCGGGAGACGTATTCTATCTGCATTCGCGACTGCTGGAAAGAGCCGCTAAACTCAGTGACAAAAACGGAGGCGGTTCTCTTACGGCGCTGCCAATAATAGAAACCCAAGCGGGAGACTTGTCCGCCTATATCCCCACCAACGTGATATCCATTACGGACGGACAAATATTCCTCGAAAGCGATCTATTTCACAAGGGTATACGGCCCGCCATCAACGTTGGACAATCGGTCAGCCGCGTGGGATCTGCCGCCCAGACCAAGGGCATGAAAAAAGTCGCCGGGAAAATCAAACTGGAACTGGCTCAATATCGGGAAATGGCTAGCTTCTCGCAGTTTGCGTCGGATCTGGATCAATCCAGTAAGCGCCTCATATCCCGCGGAGAACGTCTGACTGAGCTGCTGAAACAGCCGCAATATAGTCCCATGAATATCGAGGATCAGGTGATCAGCATATACTTGGGCATAAATGGATATTTGGATAACTTGCCGCTCTCGGAAGTATCAGCGTTCGAAAAATATGTGCTGGAGCGCATAAAAATAGAAGAGCAAAGCATTATAGGCGATATCAAAAAAAATTCAGACCTCCGAGAAAATGTGAAAGCTTCTCTGAATGAATTGCTGCCGGCCTATTGGGAGGCATTTAAAAAAGAAAAAAAAGTGAATTAGATGGCTAGTTTAAAAGAACTAAAAAATAAAATTAACGTCATAAATTCCACTCGCAAATTAACGTCTGCCATGAAATTGGTGGCCGGCGTAAAATTGCGAAAAGCTGAGCAAAAAGCCAACACATCTCGCAGTTATGCTCAGGAGCTCAATAAAATTTTGTCGCGCCTGCATAGGGAGCTTTTGGAAATTAATTCCGAGATATTCAACGGCCGAAAAAATATAAAAAACGAACTGCTGATTGTTTTTTCATCGGATCGCGGCCTCTGCGGCAATTTTAATTATCTGATCCATAAGGAAGTGGCGCGTCTCGTTGATAATTTTCACGACGAGGGCAAGAACGTTCACATAATTTGTGTTGGGAGCAAGGCATTTTCTCCGCTGAAAAAAATTATTGATAAGCCCGATTACATTGAGCAGGAGGAAGGATTTTATCATTCTCCGGAAATTGTAGAATCGTCCATGATATTGGCGCGAAAAGCCATAGAATATTTCAAATCCAATTTAATTGACAGGATTTCCACCGTATACACGAAATCCTATTCTACTTTGAGGCGCGAAGTCGAGCTGAAGGAGCTGCTTCCGATCAAATTTGAGCCGGACAACGACAAAAGCATCACGATTTTCGAGCCCAGCGTAGATGAAATCATTGGCGAGCTGGTTCCCTACAATCTTGGCATACAAATTTATCAGACGGCGTTGGAGAGCATCACCAGTGAGCAGAGTTCCCGCATGACTTCCATGGACAACGCTACCCGAAACGCTGATTCTATTCTAGCGGAGCTAAAAATAAAATATAATCGCACAAGGCAATACAAAATTACGCAGGAGCTCACGGAGGTGATCTCCGGTGCCAACGCCATAGCTGAAGGATGACGAAATGGAAAAGCAAAACAAAGGACGCATATCGCAAATATTAGGAGTTGTTATCGATGTTATATTCGACGAAGAAGTACCGCAGGTTTTGAATGCATTGGAGGTCATGAACAGAGGCACGAAGGTGATTCTGGAAGTGGCGCAGCAGTTGGGAGAGAATGTTGTGCGCACCATCGCCATGGACATTACCGACGGTCTCGAAAGAGGACAGGAAGTAATCGATACGGGGAAAATGATAGAAGTTCCGGTGGGAAAGCAGCTGCTGGGACGCATCATAAATGTCGTGGGCAAACCCATAGATGGTCTGGGCGATATTCACACTGATATGCTCATGCCAATACACCGAGATGCGCCTCCGTTTGTGGAGCAGGCGACGGAAACTGAGATTCTTATCACCGGCATTAAGGTGGTGGATTTACTGGCGCCGTACGCCAAAGGCGGAAAAGTCGGCTTGTTTGGCGGAGCCGGAGTCGGCAAGACGGTTCTCATTGAAGAGTTGATAAATAATATAGCTAAGGCTCATGGTGGCTATTCGGTTTTTGCCGGCGTTGGTGAGCGAACTCGTGAAGGAAACGATCTGTATCATGAAATGATCGAATCCAACGTCATAGACATGGAAGGGGACAAATCCAAGGTTGCTCTGGTGTATGGCCAAATGAATGAGCCTCCGGGAGCGCGCGCCCGCGTCGCCCTAACCGGCTTGACCGTGGCGGAATATTTCCGAGATGTTGAGCATCAGGATGTACTTCTATTCGTGGATAATATTTTTAGGTTTACCCAGGCCGGATCCGAAATTTCAGCGCTACTGGGTAGGACTCCGTCGGCAGTCGGCTATCAGCCAACACTCGCCACAGATATGGGAGAATTGCAGGAGCGCATCACCAGCACCGTCAATGGATCCATAACCAGCGTTCAGGCAATCTATGTGCCGGCGGACGACATCACGGATCCAGCACCGGCAACGTCTTTTTCGCATCTGGACGCCACCACCGTTCTGAGTCGAAAAATTTCCGAGCTCGGCATCTATCCGGCCGTGGATCCCCTGGAATCAACGTCGCGCATGCTGAGTCCATACATCGTTGGCGAAGAACATTACCAGGTGGCCCGAGAAGTGCAGCGAATCCTTCAGAATTACAGGTCACTGCAGGATATAATAGCAATTCTCGGTATGGATGAGCTTTCCGAAGACGATAAATTGATCGTCGCCAGAGCACGAAAAATACAAAGATTTCTATCGCAACCATTCCATGTGGCAGAAGTCTTCACCGGAATGACAGGAAAATTCGTCAGCTTGGCCGATACCATCAAGGGCTTCAACGCCATCATTTCCGGCAAATGCGACCACCTTCCGGAAATGGCGTTTTTTATGGTGGGAACCATCGACGACGTCTACGAAAAAGCTACTAGTATGGGAATTGGTAAGTGATAAACACACAAGGAGGTTCTCTTGCAGGCTAAAGTTTTGACGCTCGGGAAAGAATTATTTAACGGCGAAGCCGTCAAGGTGGTCGTGCCGGCCGTAAATGGAGAGATGTGTCTGCTGCCAAATCACATATCGATTATCACAGCTCTGCGTCGAGGATACATTCGAGTATTTAGACCTATGGCAGAACGCCCAATTCCCATAGCCATTGAACGGGGTGTATGTTCATTCTCAGATAACTCTGCTATATTCATCGTAGAAACCGCTGCATAGCAGGTTTTTGGCGTTTTTGTCTTTCCGAGGTGTATATGATTCCGATAACTGTTGCCATAATAAATCAGAAAGGTGGAGTTGGAAAAACTACAACTACAGTGAATCTGGCCACGGCCATGGCCGCCATAGGAAAAAAAGTTCTGGTCATAGATTTGGATCCCCAGGGAAACGCCACAACAGGATTCGGCATGGCTAAAGGAAACGGATTGGACAGCAGCTACGGAATTCTACTGGGTTTATCCGATACCGCTAGCGTCATTCGCAAAACCTACGTAAATGGACTATTTCTTATACCATCTACCATAGATTTATCCGCAGCAGAAGTGGAATTATTTTCTTTGCCAGACAGAGACAGCAAGCTAAAAAAATCAATCGCTAACTTGGAATTCGAATATATATTCATAGATTGTCCACCGGGATTTGGATTCATAAATATAAATGCCCTGAACGCATCAAAAAAAATTATTATTCCTCTTCAGTGTGAATTTTACGCACTGGAAGGACTAGCTCAACTATTCAATACCATCCAGGGAGTTCGAAATACCATAAATAAGTCTCTAATTGTGGCAGGTATTTTACTGACCATGTATGATCGACGCAATAGTCTGAGTGCCATCGTTGCCAATGACGTTCGCTCACACTTTAAAAATCTGGTTTTTAAAACGATAATTCCAAGAAACGTCAAAATAAGCGAAGCCTCCTCCCACGGAAAACCGGTAATCTTGCATGATATAAAATCGCAGGGAGCAATTTCGTACATAGAACTGGCGCGGGAATTTTTAAATAGGGAACTGCAGCATGAACAATAAAAATTTAGGAAGAGGACTCTCGGCATTTTTAGACATCGACAATATGCAGCCCACTGCCGTTAATGTCACAAATGGTGGTAAATCCATCCTTAATATTAATGTCGAAGACGTTGTAAAAAATCCATTTCAGCCACGTCAGGTATTTGACGAAGAAAATCTGGCTTCGCTGGCGGAATCCATTAGGAGAAAAGGTGTGCTGCAGCCGATTCTAGTGGTGCGTCTGGATAACGGGAAATATCAGCTGGTGGCCGGCGAACGAAGACTCCGGGGAACCAAAATGGCCGGTCTCACCGAAATCCCCGCCATAATTACGGATATGAAAGCGGAAGATCAGCTGGAAGTCGCCATTCTCGAAAATATCCAAAGAGAAGATCTCAATCCCATAGATGAAGCAGAGGCATATCATCAACTAATTGGAGAATTTCGGCATACGCAGGAGGAATTATCGGAAATTCTTGGAAAAAGTCGCAGCCACATAACCAATATACTGCGACTGCTATCTCTGCCGGAGGACGTGAAATCACTGGTGCGGAATGGAAAGCTCACCTTTGGCCATGCTCGCACACTGGTGGGATCTGCGGACGCATCTCAATTGGCCAGACAAATTATTGATCAGGCACTCAGCGTGAGAGAAACGGAAAATATCATGAAAAATGTAAAAAACCGTTCTCCAAACGGCACAAATCTTTCCACGAAAAAAAAACATGACATCAACCCGGAAATAGCAAACGCAGCCGGACAAATTGCCGCGCTGGTGGGACTGGAAGTCCGAATAAAATTAAAAAATTATGGAGGTACCATAGAAATCGATTTTAAAAACTTCGAAGAACTGGATGCTCTATTCCAAAAATTAAACCGCCTCAGCGAGAGATAGCTCCATGGGAATAATAAGAGCAGCGTTTACCGTTGGCGCCTTCACACTACTGTCGAGAATCGTGGGATTTTTGCGAGAATGCATTATGGTTTTCGTGCTGGAAGTGGGAATGTGCACCGACGCATTGCTGGTAGCTCTCCGGTTGGCCAATACTTTCCGCAGAATTTTTGCCGAAGGAGCCTTTAACGCTTCTTTTCTTCCGAGATTCTCCAAAATACTTCATAATCGATCCAAAGCTACCGCCGAAACTAAGAATGATAGCTTGGAAACAGTGACACTATGGTCTCCAGACAAGGTCCTGGCAGATGTGTTCAGCGCTCTGACCTGGACCACAATAATTTTCTGCTTGGGAGTGCTGATATTTTTTCCGTCAGTGTTGAGAATTTTTGTGTCCGGCTTCGACACTTTCGGAGAAAAATTTCGCCTGACGCTCCTGTTGGGAAGAATAAGTTTTCCCTACTTGATTTTCATATCGATCGCATCGCTTTTCGGCGGCGTGTTGAACTGCCTGAATAAATTTGCTCTGCCATCGGCTGCTCATTCGATCATGAGCTTATGTTCCATGACCGCTCTGCTTGTGGGATATTTCTGCGAATTACCGTCGCTGATTACGGTTAAGCTGGTAGCGGTATTCGTGCTTTTTTCCGGTCTCATGCAGTCGTATATTTTATACATTTCCATCAGAAAATATGGCTTTAGAATATCGCTGAGACTCCGATGCTGGTCTGAGCCGGTCTTGGACATCATGAAAAATATGGTTCCGGGAATTATTGCCGTTGGCGTCTGGCAACTGAATATTCTCGTGGATACGACGGTGGCGTCCTACTTACCGACCGGCACAATCACCTATGTCAGTCTGGCAGATAGACTGAATCAGTTTCCGCTGGGAACGCTGGGAGTAGCTCTGAGCACTGCTCTGTTGCCAACTTTGTCCAAATATATCGAAAAAAAAAATTATGACCGCGCAAATATAGAATTGGAACGCGGAATCTTTTTCGCCTTGTTCCTTACTTTTTTAGCTACTGTCATTTTAATAGCGCTGGATAAACCTACAGTCGTCGTCGCGTTTCAAAGGGGATTATTCCAACAAGAACAGGTGAAAATTACAGCAGACGCCCTGGTGGGATTTGCCATTGGACTTCCGGCGTTCGTGCTAACAAAAATATTTTCGTCACTGTACTTTGCGACCGGAGATACAAAAACACCGGTTATTTTCGGAGCCTGCTCCGTGGCAATAAATATAATTTTTTTGGTAATATTGGTACCATTTAAAAAATATTTCGGACTTGCGCTGTGTACGTCCATATCAGCTTTTGTGAACGCTCTCCTACTGATGGCTTTTGCCCAAAAAAATATGCAGATAAGACTGAGTAAAGCTTTTTTGGCAAAAATTTCCTCGCAATTGTGCGCAGCGGTAGTGGCCTACGAGGGAGCCGTTTACCTCGGCGAGATTTTTTTGTCTCTGGAGTTGGGAAATCAATTGGTGAAATGCTTGATTTACAGCAGTTTTATTGGTGCAACCTCGATAATATTTTTTATAACCACAGTTCTATGCCTGAAATTATTTAAACAGTCCGAGTGGAGACTCTGGAAAAAATCCGCCTGGTAATATTTTTTTTGGTTCAGGACTAGATTAGATGGGAGATTTTCTTCGGATGTGACGTTACTCAACTAAAAGATGTCCCTCCTGTTGCTTTTCATTCCTAAAACGGCGTTTCTAGAATGCCTTAATAACATCTATAATAACTGGTCCTATCATAACAATGAGCAGACATGGTAGAATAAAAAACATCATAGGCAATGTCATGAGAGTTGGGATTTGAGCTGCTCTCGCTTCTGCGTCCAGCATTCTTTTTTGACGAGATTCTACCGCTAAGTCCCGCAGTGTCACGGCGAGAGACGCCCCATACTCCACCGATTGACTTAGGCTTTTGGCCAAACTTTTTATTCGCTGACTATCGATTCTGCGTTCAAAATTTTCAAAGACCTGTCTTTGATCCGGGATCATTTCCATTTCAATCGACATTAAGCCAAGTTCATCCGCCAGTATCGAATTTGAAGTTCTCATTTCTTTGGCGATTCTGCGGAGCGATCTATTTAGATCCAATCCTGATTCCGTACAGATCACCAGAAGGTCCACTAGATCTGGTACGCCGTGTTCTATGGCATCTTTTCTTTTTTTGGCTATGGCAATCATATTCAGATCCGTAAGCCTGTGGCCTCCCAGGACTGCTATTCCAAATGAAACCGGTATGTTCAGCCAAAAATCAAGGACTATGGTTTCATTGGTGGCAATTAAAACGAAACTTATGAAAAACACAAGTACAGCTGACACAATTTTGCTGTGCATGAAATCTCCCACGGCTTTATCATCGCGTTTTCCGGCTTTTTGCAAGAGCTGTTTGGTATTTTCCAGGAAATTTTCGTCCAGTCGAACCATCAATGTGATAATAAAATTATCAGTGTATCTTGTATCTTCTTGACCTAATCTGACGTTTTTTGTTTTTTCTTTTCCTTCAAATTCTAGTTCCACTGTCCCGGCTTTTTTTATTCTCTGCATCATGATGTAGTGGCTTACCATTTTGATGGTAAACTGTCTAATATACGGAAAAGCAAAGACAAGCACTCCAAATGTTGTAAAAAAACAAATAATATCGATCCAGATATCAGACATTTTTACACCTTTAGTTTTGTCGCTTTTATCATAAGAAACGTTCCGATCAGAAATAAAACGATTCCGATTTTTAGCAAAGTTTGCCCCATTCCTGGCTTCGTAAACGCTAGCAAATGGCTCGGACTGAGCAAAGCCATAATACCGGCGAAAACAAATGGTAATGCGCTTAGAACGAAGGCAGATATTCTCGCCTCCGAAGACAAAGCATGCACTTTTAGACCAAGCTCCAATCTTTTTCTCACGAGACTCGATAGATTATGCAAGATTTCTGCCAGGACTCCGCCGTTTTCCATCTGGAGCACGAGAGCGACCACGAGAAATTTGAATTCTTCTATATTTACTCTATCGGCTGCTTCGATCAGAACTTCTTCGGGTTTCATACCGAGATCGAATTTTTGACTAATGGTTCTGTATTCTTGCGCAATTGGATCTCTGGACTCCAGGCTAACCAATTTTATTACCCGCGCAATGTTTAGACCTGCTTTAACACCTCGAATCATCATATCGATTGCGTCGGGAAATTGTTCCAGAAAAGCCGTTCTGGTTCTGCTGGCTTTCATGGCTAGAAAAGAGTACGCCAAATATGCTCCCACGGGATTTCCGATTACAAATGCGGCAAACGGATTAACAAAATTAAAGTATGTTAGTAGGGCGGTCAGTATTATTCCGCCACCGACACATATGCCCACAAACAAATTAACCGACATATCTATTATTCCGGCTTTTTTCATTATGGATTGCGTTATATCCACAAATTTATTGTTCGAACTGGCGATGGCAGCGCTGGAAAAATCTTCGTTACTGTACATAGCAAACATGGAAGTTCTTTCTGCGGCAGTTTCTAATAGTTCATCTTGTTGTCGAGAAATTTCGTCTAGTCTTTTTTCTA
>JAITAC010000122.1 GCA_031284345.1 Holosporaceae bacterium
CTCGATGGTAAATTATTTTGCCATTGATTGTAGACTTTCCTATTCATGGCATAGGTGATGAAAGCGTATTTTTTGGCGCGCGTTAAGCCGACGTAGGCTAGGCGTCGTTCTTCTTCGAGATTCCCCTCCTGCAGGCTCATGCTGTGTGGGAAAAGGCCTTCTTCCCATCCGGCCAGGAACACTGCTTCGAACTCCAAACCTTTGGCGCTGTGCAATGTCATTAGACTGACGACGTTGTCGCCGTTATTTCTTCGGGAATCGGTTACCAGACTAACGTGTTCTATGAATGTAGGGAGGTCTTCGAAATCCTCGAGTGCCCTCAGCAATTCTTTTAGGTTTTCTTCCCGCGCTTGGGATTCGACGGTGTGTTCGTTGGTCAAAGTAGTGAGATAACCGGTCTCGTCCAGTATAATTTTTGCCATTTCAGCGGGAGAGTGGGTATTTTCTTTTCCCATAGATTCGATAAATTTCACGAAGGTAGAAAGCGAGCTCATCACCGCCGGACGGAATTCATTATTTCCCAGCATTTCCTTTGCCGACTGAAACAGAGAAATACAGCGTTCAACGGAGCGAGCATGCAACTTCGCCATGACGGCCGCTCCAATGCCTCTTTTGGGGACATTGACGATGCGCTCGAAGGCAAGACTATCATTGGGCTGATATATAAGTCTCATATAGGCGATCAGGTCCTTTATTTCCTGACGATCGTAGAATTTCAATCCTCCCACCACTCTGTAGGGAATGCCATAGGCGATCAGGCGTTCCTCGAATTCTCGCGTTTGGAATCCGGCTCGCACCAGAATGGCTATTTCGCCAAATTTTACAGATTTACTTCGGAGCGACTCTATTTTTTCGGAGACAATTTTGGCTTCGTCGAATCCGTTATATGCTCTCTGGATCAGCAATTTTTCGCCGTTATCGCCGTCGGTCCATATGCTTTTTCCCAGTCTATTTTCGTTATGGGCAATGAGGGAAGAAGCCGCTCCCAGAATGTGTCCGTCGGACCGATAATTGCGCTCGAGTCTAACAATTTTTGTGTTCAAAAAATCTTTTTCGAAGCGTAGAATATTTCCTACTTCTGCTCCTCTCCAGCTGTAGATGGCCTGGTCGTCGTCGCCGACGCAGCAGAGGCCGGATCCGTAGGGTGAAAGCATTCTTAGCCACATGTATTGGGTCATGTTGGTGTCCTGATACTCGTCCACCAATATATATCTAAATTTATCCCGATATTTCTGGAGAACTTGAGAATTTTCCTTAAAAATGCGAATTACGTACATTAATAAATCGCCGAAATCTACGGAATCGTAGCTAAAAATTCGCTCCTGATATATGGCGTAGATTTTGCCGTCAATGGAATTGGCGTCGATGCGAGGATCGTTGGGACGTATGCACTTGTCCTTCCAGCGAGATATGGCGGTGACAATGGAATTGGCTATTTTTTTATCAATGTTCAATTCTTTGAGTATTTGCCGAATGAGCTTCTGCTGATCGTCGGTATCAATTATGGTGAAATTACTGCTGAGACCAATAAGATCTGCATTACTTCTCAGTATTTTTGCACAAATCGAGTGAAAAGTGCCTAGCCAAACGGATTCGGTTCCGGTGGTCATGGCCAAAAGACGCTCTTTCATTTCCTTAGCTGCTCTGTTACTGAAGGTCACCGCTAAAATCTGAGATGGAAAAGCATAACCGTTCTCTATCATATAGGCGATTTTTGTGGTAAGAACCTTCGTTTTGCCAGTACCGGCTCCGGATAACACCAGTAACGCCCTATCGAGAGTAACGACGGCCTCTCTTTGCTCGGGATTTAATCCATCCAACAGACAATTATCCATATTTAAATTTTTAGCTGTATTAACTTGCACTTTTATTCCAATCAAAAAAATTCATTTTTTTATTATTTATAATTTGTTATTGTAAAGCAAAAAGGAGGCTGAGAAAATGGAAATATTTTTAGATACGGCGAATTTGGAAGAAATATCACTTTATGGCGCTTTTATTGATGGTATTACCACAAATCCAACGATAATGTCCAAATATGCGCACAATGAGCATTACTCGCTGATACGGAAGATATGCGAGATGGTCCGCGGTCCGGTAAGCGTGGAGGTCAATTCGGAAGATTTCGAAGGCATGACACAAGAAGGAAAAAAATTCGCCGCCATTAGCAATAAAATCTGCGTAAAATTACCCTGCACATTCGATGGTTTTATGGCCTCCAAGGAATTATCATCGAGAGGAATTCCCACAAATCTGACTCTATGTTTTTCGCCGACGCAGGCGCTGATTGCCGCCAAATGCGGAGCAACCTACGTGTCTCCGTTCGTAGGTCGACTGGAAGACGCCGGCCAAGATGGGATCACATTGCTGGAGGAAATAGCAGAAATATATCAGGCAAACGAATATGACACGAAAATACTTGCGGCGTCGATTCGAAATGTTAATCACGTGATTAAGGCGGCAACTATTGGAGTAGGAGCGATAACTTTGTCTTCCAGTATAATGCAGCAGTGTCTGGAACATCCTCTGACACAAAAAGGTATGGAAATCTTTGCCCTTAGTTGGGAAAACAGAAAGTAGAGAATTTCGCCCCCACCTATTCTGTAACGCAGTGATTTTAAGAAGGCAAAAATGTTTGAAAGAACCTTAAGAAAAGTCATTGAAGATGTATCTTCATCGTTTCCGGTTTTACTCTTGACCGGACCAAGGCAGGTGGGGAAGACTACTTTACTAGAATATTGCGCATCGAAAAATCACTCCTACGTTACTTTGGACGATTTAGATGAACGAACAATGGCGCAAAACGATCCTATGTTATTTTTGCAGACCCATACTCCACCAGTCATTATCGACGAAGTTCAGTACGCTCCGGGACTGTTTTCGTACATTAAAATGTATGTGGATAAACATAAACGACCCGGAGATTTTTGGCTGACCGGTTCTCAGAAATTCCATCTCATGAAAGGAATTACAGAATCGCTGGCCGGACGCGTTGCGATCATCGATATGCTTGGACTGTCTGCCCGAGAAATTGCTGAAAATGCCGCCGAAGCAGTTCCTTTCCTACCAACTTCAGAATGGATTGCGATTGCTGGAAAAAATCCGTCGTCCTCATCTTGCGTTGATGTAATTTACGAAAAAATATGGTCGGGATCGTTTCCTAAATTGCTGCAGGACGGCAGAAAGCTCCGGGAAATGTTTTATAGATCCTACGTTCAGACTTATTTGGAAAAGGATGTGAGAAGTATTATCGGCATCGGCAACGAACTGGCATTTTATAAATTCCTACGAGCAACGGCAGCGCGTACCGGACAGCTGTTGAATTACTCTGAATTGGCTCGCGATGTTGATGTCGATCAAAAAACCGCGAAATCATGGCTTTCCGTTCTTAGAACATCGGGACTCGTTCATTTGCTTGAACCGTACTATAATAACATTACGAAACGCATCATAAAAACTCCCAAACTCTATTTTTTAGACACGGGGCTGTGCGCATTCCTGACCGGCTGGGACTCTCCCAAAACTTTGGAGGCCGGAGCCATGAACGGCGCGATCCTGGAAACATATATTTTCAGAGAAATATTGAAGAGCTATTGGCACAACGGCAAACATCCGCACATGTACTTTTATCGCGACACAGATCAGAGAGAAATCGATTTTGTATTTGAAATAAATGGAATACTGTATCCGGCGGAGGTCAAAAAAACCGCAACACCGTCGTTGGCAGCAGCCAAAAGTTTTTTCACGCTGGAAACATTAGGAAAACCGATTGGCGCAGGAGCCGTTATCTGCTTGCGGGAAAAAGATATTCCGCTGTCTCGTGAAGTTACCGCTATTCCGGTCGGGTATTTGTGATCATCCGGAGGTGTAGTAGTTTACTAGCTGTGTGACTGATTCACATAGCTATTCATTTCGTTTTAGGTCTCCTGGAGTTTTGACAATCGTTACATCATGGTAAAAAAGATACGCCATGCCATGCGCTTTAAAGGCCAATAAAAAAAACAATAGAGAGATGAAAATACCAGTAATAAAATATTGTTTTTTTAAATAAGGTGTAATATAATCTGAAATTATTTGTTTAAAATGGAGAAAAAGATATGAAAAAAGTT
>JAITAC010000001.1 GCA_031284345.1 Holosporaceae bacterium
TGCCGTATCAGTCGCTGTCCAGTCGACAATGGCAAATCAGAGATGGGATCTGCTATATGGTATATCCACCAAGCTCAGCTTGAGCTGCTCAAATAATGTCCATGATTTATACCAGATCCCATTTTGAATTATCCAAAAAACTTGCGGAATGCGTGCCGTATCAGTCGCTGTCCAGTCGACAATGACAAATCAGAGATGGGACCTGGTATTAGATGCAGCGCAACGATCATATCGAATAGTTTGCAACTAAACTTGGTATTAGAATCCGCGGGAAGGCACTATCCAGAACTATCGCTTAAAAATAGAGACTGTGGTTTTACACAATCTCTTTTGCAATATCTTTTTACTATTCATCTTCGATTTTTATTTCGTCCTTTTGTGCTGTTTGTGCTGGAGGATTACTATTTTCTTGTTTATTTTTTCTATTTTTTCTATTTTTTCTACTTTTTCTATTTTTTCTCTTTTTTCTCTTTTTTCTATTTTTTTTCTTTTTTTTATCTTTCTTTACCGAAACGGAGTTTCCATCGGCATTTGGGGCCGCTTGATTTTTTGCGGATACTTCCGAGGTATCTTCTTCGCTTGCCATAGTATAATCGGGACACTGCAATGCAAATATACTTACGATAATAGCTACTAATATTTTTCTCATGTTTGTCTCCTTAATGTATATTTAGACAGTTGAGATTTGAGAATTTTTACCATATAAATATCTTAAGACATTAGTATCTAGATAGTAGAAAAAATCAAGCGAAGAGCGGAACATACACGTTGTATTTTAGCATTCCAGGCTTAATTTTGATGCACTAGTCCGATACGAGTGTCTTGGGAACAAAATTCCAGATATCGACAGTCCCAATTCATGCCTCAATAACTAAACTGAAGCAGATCACAACAACGCACTGATTGTAATACATAATAAATTAAAAAAAAGATAATTTTATATAGAAATTTATTTTTTTTCCGAAAAAAAATTTTACACGGAATAATTTTCAAAAAAAGCGATGAATGTTAATATTTTTTTTACCCGCAAGTTTTACAATTCAAGTATTGCAAAAATAAGGAAAGAAATATCATGGAAGTAAAGCATTTTGTATTAACGGCTTGTTTGAGCTGTGCCATTAGTTTGGCCAGCGCCACTGATTGGTTCCGGGAAGATTCTGAAAACACCAATAAATATATTCCTATGGTGGAACTGCAATCGAATTTGCCGAGTCTGAGTCCTCCGTTGACATTGCCAATACACGACAGGCTATTGTATTCGGACAGCAGCGTGACGTCTTTAGACGCCGACGACGGCAAATTAGCAAAATTGAGAGATTTGCTGAAGAATCACAAAGTTGCCAGAATCGCATCATTTGACGGTGGTGGCATAAAAGGGATAATATTGGCGAGCCTCATGGCGGCGTTTGAAGAAAAAGTAGGCAAGTCAGTGGCCGAGTCATTTCACATGGAAATAGGCACATCGACCGGTGGGCTAGTAACGGCGCTGTTAACATTGCCGGATGAGATTAATCCCAACGTTCCCCGCTATACCGCCAAAGAAGTGCTTGACATATATGTTAATAGAGGAGCAAAAGTATTTAAAAAAATGTCTTTTTTCCAAAGATTGTGCTGTGGTTTTCGGGATAAATACTCTTCGGAACCTCTGGATAAAATGGCCAAAGATATTTTTGGAGATGTTAAGATGCATCAGCTGGTGGGCGATGTAATTCTCACCTACTATGATATGCAAAAGGGATCAGCGGAATTTTTAAAGTCTTCGTTTGCACGAGATTATGAAGAATTGATCCGGCGAAGTTCCGAGGTGCTTTCACCGTCTGTGCCGCCATCATCATTATCATTTGGCACATTACCCAGTGCATTATCTAGCGTGGCAGAATATTCTCTGCCCAGTAGTCAGTCTTTACCTTTAGTAAATTTCAATAGCGCTATCCTCGACAAGAGGCACAATTTCTATGTGAAAGATTGTGCCATTTCAACTTCTTCTGCTCCGTCCTATTTTGCTCCCTATAAATTGCGTACCGTTAAGCAAATAATGGACTCATCGAAGAATTTTGTGACGGCTTTGGATGGAGGTATCGGCGTTAATCATCCGTATTTATGTGGTATAACAGAAGCTGTAAGCCTTTATCCCAACGCTGATGCTTTTTTGGTTATGTCATTTGGAACCGGCGAGAACGATCGTGTGTCCGTGAAAAAAGTTCCCACCAGTATTTTTAGCTGGGCGACAGAATTACCAGACATGTTTATGGGAGGTGAGTCGAAAATGGCCTTTCATGTTCTCAAAACACTCGGAGCTATCTACAATAGAGAAATTTACTTTGCGAGAATCCAGATGAAACTGCCTCCGGAGCATATGGCTATGGATGACTTATCCGAGTCCAATGTCGAATATTTGAAAAACGCCGCCATAGATTTTGCCAATCAGGAAGGATCCGTTATGGATATGGTTTGTTCTGCCCTTAGAGAAGTGGAGAAAACTCCACGTCACGAATTGGCTAAAGTGCCGGAACAGCCTCGTACATCGAATTTCATTCACATAGGAAAAGTAAAATCCTGAAAAAAGAGAAAGTAGGAGAAATTTATACATAAATTATGTGGGCTATTAGGATCTGGAAATTTTTTGGGAAACCAAGTAATTGCGGT
>JAITAC010000083.1 GCA_031284345.1 Holosporaceae bacterium
GGACCTGGTATAAATATAAAAGATAGCGATGGTAGAATTTCAGAAGACGTCAATTTTGGGGTTGTAAATGTGTAAAATAAGCCTCCAAATCAGTATGTTCCAGAATCCGTCGGGGATAAGCTAGCTCTGGACAAAATTTTCGGATATCGATAATCCCATAGCAAATATTTTTTGTAAAAATTAAGAATGCTCCCAGTCCAAAATCCTCCTACACAACGGATATATCCGGTGCATCAACGGATTTCATTCCAACTACGTGATATCCGGAATCCGCGTGAACAATTTCCCCGGTAACGCCGGAAGAGAGCTCACTCAGCAGAAATAGTGCAGTTCCACCGACGTCCTCCAGGGTTGTATTTCTTTTTAGTGGAGCGTTGTACTGATTCCATTTTAGTATGTAGCGAAATTCACCGATGCCCGCAGAGGCCAGAGTTTTTACCGGACCAGCAGACAATCCATTGACCCGAATGTTTCTGCCACCGAAATCGACAGCCAGATATTTTATACTTGCCTCGAGAGCAGCTTTTGCGACACCCATTACGTTATAATTGGGCATGACTTTTTCGGCTCCGAGATAAGTCAGAGTCAAGATGGAAGCGCCATTGGACAGATATTCCTGAGCGTGCTGACACACGGAAACAAATGAATAACAGGAAATATCCAAAGTATTTAGGAAATTTTTGCGAGAGGTATTGAAATATTTGCCGACTAATTCTTCTTTATCGGAGTATGCTATGGCATGAACAATGAAGTCTATTTTCCCGAATTTTTCAGCACACATTTTCATGAGGGATTTTATGCTATCGTCATTGAGGACATCGCATTCGATCATATTGACATTTCCGATGGAATCGGCCAATGGCTTTACTCTTTTATACAGGACCTCAGACTGATAACTGAATACCATTTCGGCGCCGTGATCGGCGAGAGTTTTAGCGATTCCCCATGCCAGCGATCTATCGTTGGCGATACCCATTACGATTCCTTTTTTACCTTTCATTAGTTTCATTTGTCTTCCTTTTTTTATTGTAATTAATTATTGGATTCGCCATTTACTATTTTTTTTAAGATTGGAGAAGCTTTAAAAGTCAGAGTTTTTTTGGGAGGGATTACGGCAGCTTCGAGAGTTTTTGGATTACGTCCCATACGTTCTTTTTTATGTTTTACGGAGAAGGTACCGAAACCAGCGATTTTCACGATTTCTTCATTGACGAGAGCGGAAGCGATTTCATTTAGGATTTCCTCGAGCATTTCGGAGGCGAGAAACTTTGTGACGCCGAATTCTTCAGTGATGGCATTAGCTACATGTGATCTTGTCAAAGTTTCTAATTTTTTATTTTTCATGAGCTTCTACTCCAGATTAGAATTAAATTTTATTAAAGCAGCCCCCCAAGTGAAACCAGCCCCCATGGAGAGTAATACGACATTATTTTTTTTAAAAATTTCGTATCCCAAAACACTCATGGCGAGAGGTATTGAGGCTGCTGACGTATTAGCATGTTTATTGACAGTAATCAAGACTTTTTCTTGTTTTATGCCAGATAACGTTATTAATTTTTCTATTATTCTAGAGTTAGCCTGATGAGGGACTATGAGGTCTATGTCATTTATTGACATATTATGTTGTAGAAGTAATTCATTTAGAGCGCAATTAAATTTTTCTATAGCGGCGCGGAATACCTCCTGACCGTTCATTTGAACGCAGCCGATGGTTTTTGTGGAAGAGATGCCGCCGCTTGTTTTTAGATGCTCGATTCCGGTGCCGTCGGAATGGATTATGCATGATTGGACACCGAGGTTAGAATTTTCTGCACGTAGGAGGAGAGCGCCAGCGCCGTCGCCGAAGAGAACGCTCGTTGATCTATCGGTCCAATCGAGGAGTCTGGAGAAGGTTTCAGCGCCTATTACGAGGGCGCATTTATTTTTGTTAAGCTTGAGACGGGAATCGGCGATATCCAGAGCGAAGATGAACCCGCTGCAAGCGGCGGAGACGTCGAAAGCGACGGCATTTGTCGCATTTAGTTCACGTTGCACGATGGTAGCGGTGGCGGGGAAGGAGTAATCACCGGAGACGGTGGCGACGATTATGAGATCGACTTCATTTGGGGAGACACCGGCCATAGCCAGGGCATTTCGGGACGCCTCTAGGGCTAGGGAGGCGGTAGTTTCACCATCGCCGGCCAGGTAACGCTGCTTGATGCCAGTTCGTTGAACTATCCATTCGTCTGAGGTATTGAGGGATTCTGGCAGATCATTATTGGTAACGATTTTTTTAGGGAGAGCGGCTCCCAATCCTATGACAACGGAGTTCATGAACGGCAGTCCTCGCTGTTGTAATGTAGTTTTGATTTTTCGAGTTGTTTTTGAATTTGGTTGAAGATGCTATTATTTAGTATATCCATAGTGAATCGTAGAGCGTTAGCGAACCCGATTTCGTCGCTGTTGCCGTGACTTTTTACCACGACACCGCGGAGACCCACCAGGATAGCGCCGTTGTAGAGACGCGGATCCATTTTGTTTCGGAATCTAGAGAGAGAGGTCATGGCCAGGAGGGCGCCTATTTTTGCCAAAGGGGAGCTTCCCAGCGCGGCTCTTAGTTCGGAGGCGATATATTTGGCGGTTCCCTCTATAGTTTTTAGGGCGACATTGCCGGTGAAGCCGTCCGTAACGATGACATCGACGTTTCCTTTGCCGAAATCGTCACCTTCGACAAAGCCGACATAGTTGTCCAGGAATTTTTTCAAGATTTCGGAGGTTCTTTTTACGAGGCGGCTACCTTTTATTTCTTCGGATCCGATATTCAGAAGAGCGAGTTTTATTTTTTCTTTATTAAAGATGGATTGGGCGAGGGCTTCTCCCATAATTGCGAAATCAAGCATATTTTTTACGTTGCTTTCGGCGTTAGCGCCGAGGTCCAGACAGACCGAGCGTCCATTTTTTCCAGGTATTACGGATGCGATGGCGGGACGATCTATGCCGTCCATAGTTTTCAGGATAATTTTTGCCAGCGCCATGTAGAGACCGGTATTGCCAGAGGAAATCACAGCCTGCGCCTCACCGGACTCCACCGACTGTATGGCGAGTCCCATGCTGGATTTTTTTCCGGAGCGCAACGCAGACATCACTTCCATATCGGATGTAATCACTATTTCCGTATGCCTTATTTCGTGTGAGACGTTGGGAGGCAATGGATATTGATCCAATTTATTTTTATCACCAAATATTATGAAATGATATGGAGAAGAGGCGAATCTGGACACCCCTCTCATAACGGCTGCAGGAGCGTTATCACCTCCCATTCCATCTATGGCAACGACTTCAGACGCCTTCATGTGCTCCCCCTCTCCCAAAGCCCATTGCGTACAAAAACAATGGAAAACACAGATACTGACGCCGCAGCGCAGGCTCCCGGCACACTCCCTGTGCATGATGGGCTACGCAGCGTATCTGACGAAGTCGATTGCGAGAAAAAGTCATTAGGCAACGGCCTCTCCAATGCTGTGTCGACTAGGCCAGCGGACGTTTGTCCTTCAGGATTTGCTTGCCATTGTACATTCCGCAATTGTTACACATATGATGCGGTAGCCTGGATTCTCCGCAGTTTAGGCACGCAACGGAATTAACTGGTTTCAGAGCCAGATGCGATCTGCGCATATCCCTGCGGGACTTGGAAATTTTTTTCTTTGGAACTGCCATAATATTCTCTCCCTAAAAAGCAATTACGATACACTAGTGCAGATACTTTTACAAAAAAATCACATATTTTTCAAGATAAAATTGTTGGCTTATGCAAATTCCTGATGTTTTTCATCGATACCCGGTGAGACTGCCGAGATCCTGGGATTTTTATCGAGATAGTAGGAAAAATACCAAAAACCGACCAAATACATTTCAGAATCAAAGTGTGACCGAATCCGGGGGAGAGGTGAGCGTTCGTTCAGCAGAAATAAATAAAAAATTACGATTTACTTAATAGGCATTTTATTGATATTCTATTGAAAAGGCGTTTTATGCTAGTATATTGGTGAAAAATGGATTCGGTAGTTATTGTTTCAGCGGCGAGAACATCGCTTGGTGCGTTCAATGGAAAATTTAAGTCGTTGTCTGCGGTGGATTTGGGCAGTGCCGTACTGAAAAAAGTAGCAGAGCCCGTTAACGGAGATCTAGACAGCGTATATATGGGCTGTGTATTGGCGGCGGGACTCGGACAGTCAGCGGCTCGTCAGTCTGCCATTGGAGCAGGATTGGATTACTCGGTAAACTGTCTAAACATCAATAAAGTATGTGGATCGTCTATGGCGGCCACAATGTTGGCGACATCGTCCATACTGTCCGGAGACGCAGACGTTGTCATAGCCGGCGGCATGGAAAGCATGACCAATTCCCCCTACCTGCTGGCAAAGGCACGGTTCGGCTACAGATTCGGAGACGCAACTCTGATCGACCACATGGTAAAAGATGGACTCCAGGACGCCTACGAACAATGCGTAATGGGAGTCTACGCCGAAGATACAGCCGCCGAATATTCTCTCGGTCGTGAAGCACAGGATGAATACTCCAGAAATTCTTTTCTAAAGGCCCGAAAAGCAATGGATAATGGCATTTTTAAAAGTGAAATCGTTCCGGTAACCGTAAAAGAAAAAAAATCCGAAATCATCGTGGATGCCGACGAAATACCATTCTCCGTGGATCTGGAAAAAATGAAAAACCTGAGGCCGGCGTTTCGGGAAAACGGCACCATTACGGCCGCTTCCGCCAGTTCAATTTCCGACGGAGCCGCGGCGCTTCTGCTCATGAAGGAATCGCTGGCCATAAAACGCGGACTGACTCCTTTGGTGAGGATCGTTGCCGGCAGTGCATTTTCCCAATCTCCAAAATTATTTGCGACGGCCCCGATCGGTGCAGTCCGAAAAGTCCTGAAAAAATCTGGCTGGTCCGTTGGGGAAGTGGATTTATTCGAAATTAACGAAGCGTTTGCGGTGGTGGCCATGGCAATTATGAAGGAATTATCTCTGGATCCGTCCAAAGTAAACGTATTTGGCGGAGCCTGCGCGCTGGGACATCCTTTGGGAGTCAGTGGCGCCAGAATCATTGTCACGTTGTTAAACGCCATGAAAATATACGGCTCCAAAAAAGGACTGGCTACACTATGCGTTGGCGGAGGCGAAGGAGTTGCCATGACGTTCGAATCGCTTCTCTAGGACTGCTCATGACATCTTGTATCTTTGAATAGGCCGACATAATTATACCAGATCCCACTGTGAATTATCCAGACAACTTGCGGAATGCATGCTGTACACCAGTCGCTGCACAGTCGGCAACGGCAAATCAGAGGTGGGATCTGGCATTAGTTCTACCACCCTACGGATTTCGACAGCCCCAGATTCTCCATGTGGCGCGTGGCTTTCCCACTCTCCTGTGGCGCGCGGCACAGACTCCCACACATATCATGGTAGCAAAAACATCTTAAAAATTCGTTAATAGATATCTTTCGAAACCTTCGTTCTTCCGGTAATTGTTGCGTCGCTCTCCGGTGCTCAAATCCTCACGTACATCAAGTACGCTGCGGTTCTGCGCTCCGTAGGCTCCTAAAAATTCCTCTGAAT